>NZ_JBFAAE010000004.1:0-122573 GCF_040639575.1 Streptosporangium sp. NPDC023825
CTCCTGTCTCCGGTGGCGTCTCTGGTGAGACGGGGGGCGGGGCCGTGGTGGTACCGCCGGCGGTACCACCGACGACGACGTACCCGATCAGGCGCTCGCCGTCGGCGACGACCGCCGCGGCGCGGACCTCGGGCTGGTCGAGCAGGGCGGCCTCGATCTCGCCGAGCTCGACGCGCATGCCGCGGATCTTGATCTGGGTGTCGAGGCGGCCGAGGTACTCGATCTCGCCGTCCGGCCGCCACCTGGCCTGGTCCCCGGTGGCGTACAGGCGCGAGCCGGGCGGGCCGTAGGGGTCGGGGACGAACCGTTCGGCGGTGAGGCCCGGGCGGCCCAGGTAGCCGCGGGCCAGCTGCACCCCGCCGATGAACAGCTGCCCCCGGGTTCCCACCGGGGCCCGCCCGAACCGGTCGTCGAGCACCTCCAGGCGGGTGTTGTCACCCGGGCGGCCGATCGGGACCACCTGCTCGGCGGGGTCGCACCGGTGCGTCGAGACCTCCACGGCGGTCTCGGTCGGACCGTAGAGGTTGTGCAGCTCCACCTCCGGCAGCCGTTCGGCGAAGCGCCGCACCAGGTCGGCGGGGAGCGCCTCGCCCGAGCAGACGACCCTGCGCAGCTCACCCGGTGCCAGCTCGGGCGTGTCGAGGAAGGGGTCCAGCATGGAGGGGACGAAGTGGGCGGTGGTGATCCGCTCGGAGACGATCAGCCTGGCGAGGTAGGAGGGCTCGTAGTGTCCGCCGGGCTTGGCGACCACCAGCCCGGCACCCGTGACCAGCGGCCAGAACAGCTCCCACACCGAGATGTCGAACGAGATCGGGGTCTTGTGCAGGACCCGGTCGGCCGGGGTGATGGCGTGGTCCGCCTGCATCCAGCGCAACCGGTTGACGATCGCGCGGTGCGACACCCCGACACCCTTCGGCCGCCCGGTCGACCCCGACGTGAAGATCACATAGGCCAGCGCGTCCTCGTGGCCCGGACCGTCCGGCGGGTTCAGGTCCTCCTGACCGGTGGGCGCGGGCGCCCCGGCCGGCAGCAGCACCGTGCGCCCGGCCTGCGGAGCCTGGCCGGCCAGGGCGGCGGACGTGAGCAGCACGCGGGCCCCGGCGTCGGAGAGCATGGTCCGCAGGCGCTCGGCCGGGTGGCCCGGCTCGAGCGGCAGGTAGGCGCCTCCGGCGGCGAGGATGCCGAGCAGGGCGACGGGAAGGTCCGTGCTCCGTTCGAGGTAGACGCCGACCGGCTGGTCCCGCTCCACTCCCGCCGCGCGCAGTTCCGCCGCGATCGCGACGGCCCGGGCGGCCAGCTCGCGGTAGGTGATCCACGTTCCCTCGAACCCCACCGCGGGCGCGTCGGGCGTCAGGGCGGCCTGGGCGAAGATCAGCTCGTGCAGGGTGCCGCCGGGATGGTCGCGGCCGGTGGCGTTCCACCGGGTGATCGCCTCGGTTTCCGCCTCGCCGAGGCCGGGCTCGCCGGTCAGGGCTGCGAGCACCCGGCCGGCCAGGGCCTCGATCTGGTCACGGGGGAACTGGGTGCGGTCGTAGGAGATCGTGAGGGTCAGCCCGCCGCCGGGCACGCGGACGAAGGCCACCGTGCACGGCATGTCGGTCTGCTCGAAGAACTCCTGCCCGGTGATGGCCGCGCCCTCGCCGGGCAGCCCGCCGTACACGTGGAAGTCCCTGAAGTCGAACAACGTGTCCAGCAGCGGCGAGCGGCCCGCGGCCCGCTGGATCTCGAACAGCGGGTAGCTCCGGTGCGGAACGGCGGCGATCTCGGCGTCGAACACCCGCCGCACCAGGTCGGCGCGGCTCGCGGCGTCCAGGCGCACCCGGATCGGCAGCGAGTTGAGGAACAGCCCGAGGACCTCGCCGCCGTCCTCGTTCTCCGGCCTGCTGTGACTGAGGACGCCGGTCATCACCTCGCGCTCGCCGGTGACCAGGCCCAGCGCCCGCAGGTGCGCCGTCAGCAGGATCGTGCGCAGGGGAACTCGCAGCTCGCGGCTCTCCCGTTCGAGCGCGGCCACCGTCTCCCGCGGCACGGGCACGGCCAGCACCGTGACGTCACGCGGCCCGTCGACGGGGAACCCGGGCAGCCGGGGCAGCCGGCTCTCCGGGGCGTCGGTGACCCGTTCCCGCCAGAACTCCCTGGTCTCCGCCGAGGCCGTCGCCGACCGCTCGGCCGCCACCATGTCCCTGAACCGGGCCCTCGGCGGCGCTAGGGGAGCGGACGCGTACCCTGGCGGGGCGGCGTAACGGTGCAGGATCTCGGTGACCAGCGTGGCGACGCTCCAGCCGTCGAGGAGCGCGTGGTGGAAGCTGAGGCTGAGGGCGAACTCGCCGCCGTCCAGGACGTGGACGTGGACCCGCAGCAGCGGCGGGGACGACCAGTCGAACCCGGTGTGCTTCTCCCTCTCCCGCCACGCCGCGAGCCGTTCCCGCGGGCCCTTCCCGTCCTCCGCGTGCCCGGTCTCCCCGTCCGGGCCACCCCGGCCCGGCCCGGTCTCCCGTACGGCGCCCTCCCGCAGGTCGGCGACCTCCAGGGGGATGGTCACGGTGTCGTGGACGAGCTGCAGCGGCTCGCTGAACCCGGTCAGGTCGAACGAGGTGCGCAGCACCGGGTGCCGGGCCGAGACCTCGGCCAGCGCCCTGGTCAGCGCGGGGACGTCCGGTTCGCCGCGCAGGGTGATCGTCATCAGGTCGTGGAACGTGGGGCTGTCCGGTTCGAGCTCGCTGTGGTACAGCATGCCCGCCTGCAGCGCGGCCAGCGGATACGCGTCCTCGATCATCGGCCGTCTCTCCTTAGCTTGGCCAGGTCGGCCGGATTGAGCAGGCCGAACGCCTCGACCGCCGGTTCGGGGGCCCGTTCCGCCTCCGCCGAGGGCTCGTGGCCGGGCGCGCGCAGCACACCGGCCAGTTCGGCCACGGTCTGGTGGGTGAACAGCTGCTGCAGGTCGAGCCCGTAGCCCAGGTCCCGCAGCCGGGCCACCACCGAGAGGCTGCGGATCGAGTCGCCCCCGACGCCGAAGAACCCGTCGTGACGGCCGACCTTGTCCAGGCCGAGCACGTCCTGCCACACCTGGGCGACGGCGCGTTCCGCGTCGGTGCGCGGCGGCTCCCAGGGGAGGTCGCCCCGTCCTGGCGGCGGCGGCAGGGCGGCCCGGTCGAGCTTGCCGTTGGGGGTGAGCGGGAGCGCCTCCAGCGTCACCCACGCGGTGGGGATCATGTGCTCGGGCAGCTCGCCCCTGAGCCACTCGCGGGGATCGGCGTCCACAGCGTTCACAGCGTCCGCTGTGTTCGCCGGGTCCGCGGTGCCCCGCGCCCCCTCGCGCCGCACCCCGTACCCGACCAGCCGGGCTCCGGCGCCGTCGTGCCACACGCCGACCGCCGCCGCGCTCAGGTCCGGGTGCCCGCCGAGCACGGCCTCGATCTCGCCGGGTTCGACGCGCATGCCGCGGATCTTGACCTGGGAGTCGAGGCGGCCGAGATACTCGATCTCGCCGTCGCGCCGCCATCGCGCCCGGTCCCCGGTGGCGTACAGACGGGAGCCGGGCGGGCCGTAGGGGTCGGGGACGAACCGCTCGGCGGTGAGGCCCGGGCGGCCCAGATAGCCGCGGGCCAGCTGGACCCCGCCGATGAACAGCTCGCCCGGCGTCCCGGCCGGTACCGGGCGCAACGCCCCGTCCAGCACGTACAGGCGGGTGTTGGCCACCGGGCGGCCGATCGGCACGATCTTCTCGCCCGGCGTGTAGCGGTGCCGGGAGACGTCGACAGCGGCCTCGGTCGGCCCGTAGAGGTTGTGCAGCTCCACCCCGGGCAACCGCCCGGTCAGCCGCTCCGCCGCCCCCGCCGTCAGCTCCTCGCCGCTGCAGATCACCCGGCGCAGCGAGCCGCACTCCTCGATCCGCTCCTCCGCGGTGAAGGCGGCGAGCATCGAGGGGACGAAGTGCACCGTGGTGATTCCCCGCTCGACGACGAGGTCGCGCAGGTAGGCGGTGTCCCGGTGGCCGTCGGGGCGGGCGAGCACCAGGCGGGCCCCGCTGATCAGCGGCCAGAAGAACTCCCACACCGACACGTCGAACCCGGCGGGGGTCTTCTGGAGCACGGCGTCGCCCGCGTCCAGGCCGTACGTCTCCTGCATCCAGCGCAGCCGGTTCACGATCGCCCGGTGCGACACCCCGACACCCTTGGGCCGCCCCGTGGACCCCGAGGTGAAGATCACGTACGCGAGCGAGCCGGGCAGATCCCTCGCCCGGCGGCCCGCGTCCGCCGGCTCCGCAGGGGAGCCGAGGGCGGCGGTGAGCTCCACGGCCCCGGCGTCGGCGAGCATGGCCTCGACACGGCGCTCGGGCAGCCCCGGGTCGAGGGGAAGGTAGGCGGCCCCGGCCTTGAGCACGGCGAGTAGCCGCACGGGCAGGTCGAGCGAGCGCTCCGCCCGCACGGCGAACACCCGCTCCGTGTCCGTGTCCGTGCCGGCGCGCAGCCGCGCGGCGAGCAGGTCGGCGCGGTCGTTCAGCTCGGCGTAGGTTAGCGTCTCGCCCTCGAAGACCACGGCCGGGGCGGACGGGGTCCGCGCGGCCTGGGCCTCGACGAGACCGTGCAGCGTCTCCTCCGGCGGGTACGCGGTCTCGGTGGCGTTCCAGCCGGTCAGCACCAGGTCCCGCTCCCGGGGGGAGAGCAGTTCCAGGTCGCCCACCCGGGTTGCCGGGGCGGCGACGGCCGCGCGCAGGAACGTCTCGAAGGACGCGGCGAGCCGCTCGACGGTCTCCGGCAGGAACAGGTCGCGGTTGTAGACGAACCTCGCCGCGAGGCCGTCACCGGTCTCCGAGACGTACAGCTCCAGGTCGAACCGGGTCGAGGTGGTGTCCGGCGCGAACGGCTCGGCCACCGTCCTCCCCGCCCGGCCGGCCGGGGACCCGGGCATGGTCGTGGACCCGGTCGCCGCCGTGACCGGGGGTCCGGTCGGAGGCCCGGTCGTGGGCACGGCCGCCTGTCCGGTCGTGACCGTGGAACCGGTCACCGCTTCGGTCGCGGGCGTCGCGTGCCCGGCAGCCGGTACGGATCGCCCTGCCGGGACCGTGCCGCCCAGGTAGCTCTGCAGGGCGAAGAGCACCTGCACCACGGGCGGGCGGGTGGCGTCCCTGGCCAGATCGAGTTCGGCGACCAGTTTCTCGAACGGCAGCTCCTGGTGGCCGTAGACCTCCAGGGCCGCGTCGCGGGTGCGGCCGAGCAGCTCGGCGAACGTGGGATCGCCCGCCAGGCGGGCCCGGAGCGGCAGCAGGTTCACGAACAACCCGACCACGTCCTCGAACTCCGTCAGGTCGCGTCCGGCGACCGGCGAGCCCACCGCGAAGTCGTGCTGTCCCGACCAGCGGGAGAGCACGGCCTGGAAGCCGGACAGCAGCGCCATGTAGAGGGTCGCGCCGCGTTCCCGCGCGAGGTCGCCGAGCGCCCCTGTGAGCCCGGCGTCCAGCCGCAGGTCGTGCCAGGCGCCCCGGTGCCCCTGCCTGGCCGGCCGGGGCCGGTCGAGGGGAAGGTCGAGCGGGGGCAGCGCGGCCAGCTCCTCCCGCCAGAACTCCAGGTGCCGTTCCAGGCGCGGTCCGGCCAGGCGCTCGCGCTGCCAGAGCGCGTAGTCGCCGTACCCGACGCGCGGCTCCGGCCGGCCGGCGCGCTCGTCGCGGCCGTCGCGGCCGGAGAGCAGCTCGTCCAGCAGGAGCTCCGCCGACCAGCCGTCGGCCACGATGTGGTGGACGGCGACCAGCAGCACGTGGTCCTCGGGGGCGAGCCTGACCAGGGTCACCCGGAGCAGCGGGCCGTCGCCGAGGTCGAAGGGGCGTGCCGCGTCGGCGCTGACGACCCGCCGCGCCTCCGCCTCCGCTTCCGCCGCTCGGGAGCCGGCCGCCGGGACCGGTCCCGCCGAAGCGGTACCCGCCTCGGCGACGCGGATCGCGATCCGTGCCTCCGGCGCCCCGGCCGGGACGACCCGCACCTCGGGCCTCCCGTCCGAGGAGGCGGGGAAGCGCATCCGCAGGCTCTCGTGCCGCGTCACGGCGGCGTCCAGCCGCGCGTCCAGTGCCGCGAGGTCCAGCGGCCCGCGCAGCCGTGCCGCCGCGGGCAGCACGTAGGCGCCGGTCCCCGGGCTGAACTGCTCCATGAACCAGAGCCGTTCCTGCGCGAACGACAGCGGCGGCGCCGTGCCCTCCAGGCGCCGTACCGGTCCGGGCCCCGCCTCGGGACCCGCACCGGGCCCGGCCTCCGCCAGCGCGTCCAGCGCCTGCGCCAGCCTCCGTACGGACGGGTGGCTGAAGGCCAGCTTCAGCGGCACGTCCAGCCCGGTCGCCGCGGAGAGCCTGGCGATCGTCCTGGTCGCCAGCAGCGAGTGGCCGCCGAGCTGGAAGAAGTCGTCGAGTGCCCCCACCCGTTCCACTCCCAGGACCTCGGCCCACACCGAGCACACCAGCTCCTGCGTGGCGGTCTCCGGGGGCAGGTACCCCTCGCCCGAGCGGTGCTCGGGGGCGGGCAGCGCGCCCTGGTCGACCTTCCCGCTCGGGGTGAGCGGGATGCGCGCGACCTCCACCACGGCGCTCGGCACCAGGTGCGGCGGCAGCTCCGCCGCGAGGTACTCCCGCAGCTCCCCGCCGCCGGGCCGGTGCCCGGCCCGCTCGCGGGCACCTTCCGCCTGCCCGGTGCCGCCGTCGCCCGTTCGCCCGCCGTCCGTCCGCTCGCCGGCGGTCCGGTCGTGCCGTACGACGTAGGCGACCAGGCGGCGGTCGCCGGGAGTGTCCTCCCTGACCGTCACGGTCGCCCGGCCCACCCACGGATGGGCCAGCAGGCGGGCCTCGATCTCGCCGGGTTCCACGCGGTAGCCCCGGATCTTCACCTGGCGGTCGAGGCGGCCGAGGATCTCCAGGCGCCCGTCGGGCCGGAACCTGGCCCGGTCGCCGGTGCGGTACAGGCGCGAACCGGCCGGGCCGTACGGGTCGGGTACGAAGCGTTCCGCCGTCAGGGCGGGCGAGCCCAGGTAGCCGCGAGCGAGCCCGTCGCCGCCGACGCACAGCTCGCCGGGCGCGCCGGCGGGCACCCGGGCGCCGTGCTCGTCCAGCACGTGGACGCGGGTGGCGGACAGCGGGTGACCCACGGTCGGCCGCCTGGACGCCTCGGCGGGGTCGAGCTCCCCGGCGGTGGCGATGATCGTCGTCTCGGTCGGCCCGTAGCTGTTGACCAGGGTGACGCGCTCGCCGTGCGCCTCGTACCAGGCGGCGAGCGCCGGTCCCGGCAGCGGGTCGGCGCCCAGGATCAGCAGGCGCAGCGCGGGCGGCCAGGAGGCACGGGCGGCGACCAGCTCCTGCCAGTAGGAGGTGGGCAGGTCCATCACCGTCAGCGACGCGCCCCGCGGGGTCCGCAGGAAGTCGGGAAGCGGCTCGTCGGGGGCGAGCACCAGCTCGGCCCCCGAGGTGAGCGCCGGGTAGATCTCCTCGGCGTGCGTGTCGAAGCCCACGGAGGCGAACTGGAGCACCCGGTCGTCCGGCCGGATGCCGTACTCGGCGCGCATCCACGCCACCCGCGCGTCCAGCGCCCGCCGCTCGACCTGCACGCCCTTGGGGGTGCCGGTCGAACCGGAGGTGTAGATCACGTACGCCAGGTTCCCCGGCCCGCCGGGCCTCGTCACCAGACCGTCCCCGGCGGGCGTCCGGGCGCCTTGCTCGTCCGGCCCGTCAGTGCGGGCGCCGGACGGTGAGCCGTCTCCGGCGCCCTGACCGTTTCCGGTGGCGGGGCCGTCCGCGACGCCGTCGAGCGGGATCGTCGGCAGGTCGCACTCCGGCGTGCCGTCCTGGGACAGCAGCAGCGCGGCCCCGCTGTCGCGCAGCATCCAGCGCAGCCGCTCGGCCGGGTAGGCGGGGTCGAGCGGGAGGTAGGCGCCTCCCGCCATGGCCGTCGCCAGCAGCGCCACGACCAGCTCGGGACCGCGCCGGGCGCACACCGCGACCACGGTCTCGGGGCCGGCCCCCTCGGCGGCCAGCCGCGCCGCCAGCCGCGCGGCGCGCTCGCTCAGCTCGGCGTAGCTCAGCCGCCGGTCGCCGTGGCTGACCGCGACCGCGTCCGGCGCCAGCCGCACCCGCTCCTCGAACAGCTCGACCACCCCGGCGGGACCGGCCGGACCGGCGGGATCGAGGGGCGCGGGCAGCGCGGTGGACAGGGACGCGGTGACGGCGGGCAGACGGTCCTCGGGGAGCAGCATCGCGGCCCGCAGCCGGGACAGCGGGATGTCGGGGTCGTCGGCGACGGCCTCCAGCACGCGCTCGTACCTGCGCAGCATCCTGGCCACCGTGTCCGGTTCGAACAGGTCGGCGTTGTAGGACAGCAGCGCGTACAGCGAGTCCGAGCGGGGCGTCACGTCGAGCATCAGGTCGAACTTGGCCTGCCGCGCCCCCGGATCGAACACGTCGGTCTCGATGCCGGGCATGACCAGCTCGGACGCCTCCTTGTCCTGCATCACGAACATCGCCTGGAACAGCGGCGTGGTGCTCAGGTCGCGCTCGACGCGCAGCTCGTTGAGCAGCCGCTCGAACGGGATGTCCTGGTGGGCGAAGGCGTCGAGCACCGTCGCCCGGACGCGGCCCAGCAGCTCCCTGAAGCCGGGGTCACCCGACAGGTCGCCGCGGAGCGCGAGCGTGTTGGGGAAGAACCCGACGATCTGCTCCAGCTCGGGACGTTCCCGTCCGGCGATCACCGACCCCACGCACACGTCGTCCTGCCCGGAGTGGGTGCCGAGCAGCGTCTGGAAGGCGGCGAGCAGCACCATGAACTGGGTGCACCGCTCGTCCCTGGCGAGCCGGTCCAGCCGGGCCGTCAGCTCCCGCCCGATCCGCCGCGCCGCGTAGTCGCCGTTGGACGACTTCACCGGAGGCCTGGGCCGGTCGGCGGGGACGTCCAGCACGGGCACCCCGGCCAGCTGCCCGCTCCAGTAGCCGAGCTGGCGGCGCACCCGCTCCTCGTCCAGCAGAGCGCGCTGCCAGGCCGCGTAGTCGGCGTACTCCAGCACCGGCGCCGGCAGGGCCGCCTCGCGTCCCTCCAGGTGCGCGCCGTAGCAGGCGGCGAGCTCGCCCAGCAGGATCTTCAGCGACCAGCCGTCGGCCACGATGTGGTGCAGCACCACGCACAGCACGTGGTCGGTCTCCGACATGGTGATCAGGTGGACCCGCAGCAGCGGCCCGGCCGCCAGGTCGAACGGGCGGTTGGTGAGGTCGGCGACCAGCTCGGTCGCGCGGGCCTCCCGCTCGGTGGCGGGCAGCCGGGTGAGGTCGATCAGGTCGGGTTCGACCGGCAGGGGCGGCCCGATCTCCTGCACCGGGCTGCCCTCGTGCGAGGTGAAGCGGGCGCGCAGGGTCTCGTGCCGCTCCACCAGCCGGCCGAGCGCGTACCGGAGCGCCCCGATCGAGACGTGCCCGCGCAGCCGCTGCACCATGAACATGTTGTACGAGGCGTCGGAGGGGTCCAGCTGCTGCAGGAACCACAGGCGCTCCTGGCCGAACGACAGGGGAGGCGGCCCCCCGCCGTCCGCGCGCCGGGGGATGCCCGACGGCCGCCGCGGCGGCGGTTGCCGCCGCAGCCTCTCCTCCAGCGCGGCCCGCTGTTCCGGGCTGAGCCGCGCCAGTTTCGCCCTCAGGTCACTCATCCGCGGGGCCCTCCAGCGTGGCGGGCTGAGCCGCCGGTTCCTCTTTCGCCCTCAGGTCACTCATCCGCGGGATCCTCCAGCGCGGCGAGCAGCGCCGCCAGCTCCTCGTCGTCGTCCCCGAGCTGCAGCTCCAGTACGGCGAGGGCGTGCTCGGTCACCGTGGTGATCTCGAAGCACCGTCGCAGCGGCATCTCCACGCCGTACGTCTCCCGGTAGCGGGTGACCAGCAGCACCGCCAGCAGCGAGTGGCCGCCGAGCTGGAAGAAGTCGTCCTCGACGCCGATGCGCTCGCGGCCGAGCAGCTCGCTCCACAGCGCGCACAGCTCGGTCTCCAGCGGGGTGCGCGGCTCCGTGTACGGCGTGCCGAGGTCGGCCCGGCCCGAACCGGCGGGCGCGGGCAGCGCGCCCCGGTCGAGCTTGCCGCTGGGGCCGAGCGGGACGTGGTCGATCCCGACGAACGCCTGCGGGATGAGCGCGGCGGGCAGCTTCTTGGCGAGCGTCCTGCGCAGCTCCGCGGTGAGCGCCGAGGCGTCTCCCGACCAGTCGACGTAGCCGACCAGCCCGCGCCCGCCGGGGGCGTCGTCGCGCAGCGCCACGACCGCCCGGCGCACCTTGGGATGCTCGGCGATCACGGCCTCGATCTCGCCGAGCTCGACCCGCCAGCCGTGCACCTTCACCTGGTCGTCCAGCCGCCCGAGGAACTCGATGTCCCCGTCGGCGCGGACCCTGGCCAGGTCGCCGGTCGCGTACAGCCGCGAGCCGGGCGGCCCGTACGGGTCGGGCACGAACCGCTCGGCCGTCAGGCCGGGACGGCCCGCGTAGCCGCGCGCCACCTGGACCCCGCCGATGTGCAGGTGCCCGGGCACGCCGACCGGCAGCGGCCGGAGCAGGTCGTCCAGCACGTGCAGGCGGTTGCCCGGCATCGGCGGGCCGATGGGCAGCGTGTGCAGCGCGTCCACCCCGTCGGGCTCCACCCGCCAGGCGGTCACGTCGACCGCCGCCTCCGTCGGCCCGTACAGGTTGTGCAGCTCCACCCCGGGCAGCCGCTCGAAGAAGCGGGCGGCCAGGCGCGGCGGCAGTTCCTCGCCGCTGCAGATCACCCGCTTCAGCGAGCGGCACGACTCGATGCCGGTCTCCTCCAGGAACAGGGCCAGCATCGAGGGGACGAAGTGCGCGGTGCTCACCGAGTGCGCCTTGATCAGGTCGCGCTGGTGGTTGGGGTCGCGGTGCCCGCCCGGCCGGACCGGCACCAGGGACGCCCCGGTGACCAGTGGCCAGAAGAACTCCCAGACCGACACGTCGAAGCTCGTCGGGGTCTTCTGCAGGACCGCCTCGGCCGGGGTGAGGCCGAACCGGTCCTGCATCCAGGCGAGCCGGTTGACGATGCCCCGGTGGGTGTTGACGACGCCCTTGGGACGCCCCGTCGAACCCGAGGTGTAGATCACGTACGCGGCGTCGTCCGGGCCGGTCGCCGGGAGCGGCGTTCCCGGGGGCTGCGGTCCCCAGGTGTCGGGCGCGTCCAGCAGCACCGGTTTGACGGCGCCCTCGGGAAGCAGGTCGCGCAGGTGACGCTGGGTCAGCATCACCCGGGCCCCGCTGTCGGCCAGCATGAACGCCAGCCGCGACGGCGGGTACTCCGGGTCGAGGGGGACGTACGCCCCGCCCGCCTTGAGCACCGCGAGCAGGCCGACGACCAGCTCGGCCGAGCGCTCGGCGCACACCGCCACCGGGCTGCCGCGCCGCACCCCGATCCCGCGCAGCCAGCGGGCCAGCTCGGTGGCGCGCCCGTCCAGTTCCGCGTACGTCAGCGTGGCGTCACCGGTGACCACGGCCGGCGCGTCCGGCGTCCTGGCCACCTGGGCCTCGATGAGCGAGGTCAGCGTCGTACTGGCCCCGGAGGTCACGGAGGCCCCGGAGGTCACGGCGTCCCGCGCGCCCGTCAGGACGTCCACGACGCGCCCGGGGTCCTCGCCGGCGCCGAGCGCGACGACGTGATCCCGCTGCGCGGGGGTCAGCAGCGGCAGCCGGGAGATCGGCGTCCCCGGGGCGGCGACCGCGGCCTCGACCAGCGTCTCCAGGCAGGCGCCGAACCGCTCGACCGTGGATCGGTCGAACAAATCGGTGCTGTACTCCAGGCGGGTGTGCAGCCGCCCCTCGCGCATGTTGAGGTCCAGCTGCAGGTCCACCTTGGCGGTGCCGTTGGCGATCTGGCCCTCGTTGGTGTCGGCGGCCAGGTTGAACATCACCTGGTAGATCGGCGGCACGCTCAGGTCCCTGGTCGGCTGCAGCGCCTCCACCAGCCGCTCGAACGGCAGCTCCTGGTGGTCCAGGGCCTCGGCGACCGTGGTCCGCACCCGCCCGGCCGCCTCGGCGAACGTCGGGTCGCCGGTCAGGTCGGCGCGCAGCGCCACGGCGTTGACGAACATGCCGATGACGGGTTCGGTCTCGGGCAGCAGCCGCCCCGCGATGGGGGTGCCCACCACGACGTCGTACTGGCCCGACCAGCGGGACAGCACGGTCGCGAACGCGGTGAGCATGACCGTGAACAACGTCGAGTTCAGGTCCTTGGCCAGGCGCTCGATCCCGGCCGACACCTCCGGGGAGAACGCGCCCAGCTGCATCTCGCCCCGGTAGGAGCGGCTGCGCGGGCGCGGCCGGTCGGCGGGCAGGGCGAGGTCGGCCGGGATCCCGGCCAGCCGCTCCCGCCAGTGCGCCAGCTCCTCCTCGACGAAGTCCCCGGTCAGCCGGTTCCGCTGCCAGACGGCGAAGTCGGCGAACTGGATGGGCAGCTCCGCCAGCTTGGGCTCGCGCCCCTCGCCGATGGCGTCGTAGCACTCCTCCAGCTCGTTGACGAAGACGTGGCTGGAGACGCCGTCGAACACGGTGTGGTCGAACACGCAGATCAGCCGCAGGTCGTTCCCGCCCATCCGCACCTGCCGCAGCCGCCACAGCGGCGCCTGGTCCAGCACGAACGGCGTGACCGCGTCCGACCTGGCCAGCTTGGCGAGCTCGGCCTCGCGCTCGCCGGCGGGCAGGTGGGTGAGGTCGGTCTCGGTGAGCCGCACCGGGGGGACGGCGCCGCTGACGATCTGCACCACCTGGCCGTCCCTGAACTCGAAGACGGTGCGCAGCACCTCGTGGCGGCGTACCACGTGGGCGACGGCGGCCTCCAGCCGGCGCGGGTCGACCGGCTGGCGGGCGCTCATCGGCATGAGCATGCCGATGTTGTAGACGGCGAGCTCGGGTTCGAAGCGGGCGAGGAACCACATCCGCTCCTGCCCGGAGGAGGACGGGAAGACGTCCACCACCTGTTCGGTCATCCCGCGTCTCCCGCTTTCATCGCCTCGCGCAGGCTGCGCGGGCGCATGTCGGTCCAGACCTGCTCGATGTGGGCCAGGCATTCGTCCTTGGTGCCGGTGAAGCCCGCGTCGTGCCAGCCGTCCGGGTTGTCGCGACCCGCGGGCCAGATGGAGTACTGCTCCTCGTCGTTGAGGACGACCTTGGTGTCGGGAAGGGGTTCGCTCACTGCTGCTCACTCCTGCGGGGGAGACGGGGGATCATGGTCTGGCCGGCGGCCGGGGCGGTCTCCGCCGCCGGCGTGGTGGCGCGCGCCTGCTCGATCAGCGCGGTGACGCCGGCCACCGTGGGCTCCTCGAAGAGGCTGCGCATCGGCAGCCGCACGCCCAGCTCCTTGCGGATCAGGGCGATGAGCTGCACGGCGATCAGCGAGTTGCCACCGAGCTCGAAGAAGTCGTCGTCGACGCCGATGCGCTCGCCGCCGAGCACCTCGCTCCACAGCCGGGCGATGGCGGTCTCGACGTCGCCGCGCGGCGCCACGTAGTCGTCGGCCGCCGCGCCGCCGGGGCGGGGGCGGTCCGACACGGCGGCCGGGTCCAGCTCCGTCTCGACCGTTTCCTGGGTGACCGACCCGACACCGGCCAGGTAGGCGGCCACCGGGGTCGCGGCGATCACCACCTGCGCGCCGAGAGGGGTGGCCAGCAGCCGGTGGAACGCCTCGGCGCCCTCGGCGGGGCGGATGCCGACCGCGTCGGGGCCCCCGGCGGTCGTCGCGACCTGGCCGCCCTGGTCGGGGACGGCGACCGTGCCCGCCCGCTGGGCTCCGGCGTCGGCCGTCACCCCGGCCACCACGGCGTCGGTGTTGATGCGGCGCAGCACGTAGTCGGAGATCTCGGTGACGATCACGCCGTCTGCGTCGATGAGCGTCACGTCGACCGCCAGCACCTCGTCGGTGCCGCTGTCGCGGAAGCGCATGTGGCTCCAGAACCTGCCGGGCAGCCGGTCCCTGACGGTGATGCGGCCGTAGCCGAGCGGCAGGTAGTGGCCGACGACGTCGATCCAGGTGAAGGAGGTGGCGCTGTCCAGCAGCGCCGGGTGCAGGCCCCAGCCGTCCAGGTCCTCCGACAGCTCCTCCGGCAGCTCGAACAGGCCCAGGGCCTCGTTCTGGCCGATGTACCACTTGCTCATGTGGCCCCAGTGGGGGCCGAGCGTGAGCAGCCCGGACAGCGGCACGCCGCCCTGGTCGTCGGACGCGGGGGTGCAGCGCTCGATGATCGCCGCCACGTCGGCGTGCCCGGCCGCCCCGGCGTCGACCCTGGCCGCGGTGCCGCGCGCGTGGGTGCGCTGCTCGCCGCCGATGACGCTGCGCACCTGGAAGTCCGCGCCGTCGGCCTCGGTGCTGAACGTCACCCGCACCTCCGCGGAGGACCCGTCGGCCACCGACAGCGGCTCGACGAACACCACGTCGCGCAGCTCGACGGCGCCGGGGCCGGGCAGCACCACCTCGCTGGCGCAGCGGGCCAGCTCCAGGTGGCCGGTGCCCGGCAGCACCGGCACCCCGGAGATGCGGTGCCCGCCGAGCGCCCAGTGGGTCTCGGGGGAGAGGCTGCCCCCGGCCCAGCCGAGCTCCTCGCCGTCGGCCTCGTGCCAGGCGGAGATCACCGGGTGGTCGACGGCCCTGATCCGGTCGCCGCGCTGCAGCGCCACGAACCCGGCGGGCGCGGCGACCTCGGCCGCCATGCCGACCTCCAGCCACTTGCCCCAGTTGGCGGAGACGACCGTGGCCGAGCCCCAGCCGTGCTCGCCCCTGGCGTGCGCGTCGAGGAAGTTGTTGGCCGCGCAGTAGTCGACCTGGCCGAAGCCGCCCGCGACCGCGGTGATCGACGAGCAGAGCACGACGGCCTCCAGGTCGAGGTCGCCGAAGGCCTCGCGCAGCGCGAGCGTGCCGACCACCTTGGGCGCCAGCACCTGCTCGGCGGCGGCCCGCTCCTTGATCTCGGCCATGCCGCCGCCGGGCAGTCCCGCGGCGTGCACGATCACGTCCACCCGGCCGAACCCGGCGATCGTCTCCTCCCGCACCCTGCGCATGTCGGCGAGAGAGGTGACGTCGGCGGCGAGCACCAGGACCTCGGCCCCGGCCTCCTCCATCCTGCGGATCGCCGCGATCGCCCGGCCCGCGCGGCCGCCCTCGTGCGCGTCCCACTCCGCCCGGTCGGGCAGCCCGGCCCTGGACAGCAGGACGAGCCGTACCCGGGCCCGCGCGGCGAGGTCCTCGGCGAGCGAGATGCCGATGCCGCCCAGGCCGCCGGTGATCACGTAGACCTGCCCGTCGCGGGGACCCGCCCCGATCGCCTCGGCCGTCTCCGAGGAAGCCGCAGGCACCTCCAGCTGCTCGTAGTGCTGCAGCCAGCGGCGGCCGCCCCTGATGCTCACGGTGGGCAGCAGCCCGGCCTCGTCCGGCTCGGGCCTCCTGCCCAGCTCCGCGGCGGCGTGCCTGGCCCAGTCGCGTCCCTCGACGTCGACGTGGCGCACCCGCAGCCACGGGGTCTCCAGCGGCACCACCCGGGGGAACCCGGCGAGGGTCGCGTGCTCCGGGCGGCGCAGGTCGCCGCCGGTGACGTCCTGGGCCCCCGAGGTGAGCAGCGTCAGCTCCACCCCGTCGGCGGGCTGCGCCGCGGTCAGCGCCTGCACCAGGGCCAGCACGCTGAAGAAGCCGCGGTCCTGGGCCTTCCAGGTGCCCTCGGTCCCGGCGGCGGGCTCACCGCCGACGGTCCACGCGTGGACCACCCGTCCCGGCACCTCGCCCACGGCCGCCAGCAGCGCGTCGTAGTCGGCCCGCTCGGCGGGCCGCACGGTGTGGACGCCGCCTGAGCCCTCCGCGTTCTCCGAGGAGAACCCGTCGCCGGGCCGCACCTCGATCACCTCGGTCCCCGTCGCGCGCAGCGCGTCCACCAGCCCGGCCGAGCCGTCGTCGGCGAACACCAGGGCCCGGGTGAGCGGCGACAGCGGCGCCGGTCCCGGCGGGACCTGCCGCCACACCGGCACGCTGAACCAGCGGTCCAGCGGCAGGTCGTCCTCGACCGGCGCGGGGTTGGCCACGCCGCCGACGAACGCGCCCTGCGGGTCGGGGTCGATCCAGGCGCGCTGGCGCTCCCACGGGTAGGTCGGCAGCGAGACCCGGCGGCCCTCCTCGCCGAACGCCTCCAGCGCGACGCCGTTCACCCACAGGGTGCCGTACGCCGCCGAGAACACGGCAGTGTCTCCGGTGTCGCCACCGGCGTCCTTGGGGCCGGGCAGGGAGGGCAGCGGCGCGACCGCGCCCGGCGGCGTCTGCGCCCTGGCCAGCCCGGACAGCTGCCTGCCGGGGCCGCACTCGATCATGATCCAGTCGCCGTCGGCGAGCAGGGCCGCCACGCAGTCGCCGAACAGCACCGGCTCGCGCATGTGCCGGGCCCAGTACGACGGGTCCGTCGCCTCGTCCGCGGTGATCCAGGTGCCGGTCACGTTCGACAGGAACGGCAGGCTCGGCGCCGACCGCTCGACCCCGGCGACCAGCGCGTGGAACTCGCCCAGGATCGGGTCCATCATCGAGGAGTGGAAGGCGTGCGAGGTGCGCAGCTCCATCCTGCCGACGCCCTCCTCCTCCAGCAGGGCCGACAGCTCGGCGATCGAGGCCGGGGGACCGGCCACCACGCACGTGCCGGGCCCGTTGACGGTCGCCACCGACACGTCGTCGGGCAGCAGCGGCCCGATCTCGTCCGGCGCGAGCTGCACGGCGAGCATCGCCCCGGCGGGCATGCCCTGCACCAGGCGGCCCCTGGCGGCCACCAGCCGCAGCGCGTCCGGCAGGCTGAAGACCCCGGCCACGGTCGCCGCGACGTACTCGCCGATGCTGTGGCCGATCATCCCGGCGGGCTCGACGCCCAGCGAGCGCCAGAGCGCGGCCAGGGCGTACTCCACGGTGAACAGGGCGGGCTGGGTCAGCGCGGTCTGCCGCAGCCGCTCGTCGGCCTCCTCGCCGGTGGCGAAGATCAGCTCGCGCAGGTCCTCGCCCAGCACCGGCCGCAGGATCTCGGCGCACTCGTCGACCGCGTCCCTGAAGACCTCCTCGGTGCGGTACAGCTCGGCGCCCATGCCCGCGTACTGCGAGCCCTGCCCGGAGAACAGGAACGCCGGGCGCGGGGTGCGCCGCGAGGCGGCACCGGAGACCGTGCGCTTGGGGTCGCGGAGCGCGGCGACCGCGTCGGCGACGTCGGAGGCCACCACCGCGCTCCTGCGCGACAGCTCCCTGCGCCCCACCCGCAGGGTGTGGGCGACGTCGGCCAGGTCGGCGTCGGGGTGGGCCTCCAGGTGCGCGGCCAGGCGCTCGGCGGCGGCGGCCAGCGCGGTGTCGGTCCTGCCCGACAGCCGCAGCAGGTGCGCCGGGCGGGGCTCGCGCCCCTCACGCTCCTGGCGGGAGGGCACCGGCGCCTCCTCCAGCACGATGTGCGCGTTGGTGCCGCCGATGCCGAACGAGCTGACGCCCGCCCGCCGGGGGAAGCCGTTGCGCTCCCACTTGGTCGGCGCCCCCGTCACGTAGAACGGGCTCCGCGCGAAGTCGATCTTCGGGTTGGGGCTCTCGTAGTGCAGCGTCGGCGGGATCAGCCCGTTCTCCAGGGCCAGCACCGCCTTGATGATGCTGGCGATGCCCGCCGACTGGCCCAGGTGGCCGATGTTGCTCTTGACCGAGCCGATGCCGCACCACTGGGTGTCGTCGGTGTCCTGGCCGAACACGCTGCTCAGCGCCGCGACCTCGATCGGGTCGCCCAGCGCGGTGCCCGTGCCGTGCGCCTCGACGTAGGTGACGGTGCGCGGGTCGACCCCGCCCACCCCGAGCGCCTGGGCGATCACCGCGGCCTGGCCGTCCATGCTGGGCGCGGAGAACCCGACCTTGCTCGCGCCGTCGTTGTTGATCGCGTTGCCCAGGATGACCGCCCGGACGTTGTCGCCGTCCTCGATCGCCTCCGACAGCCGCTTCAGCACGATCACGCCGCCGCCGCTGCCCCAGATCGTCCCGGCCGCCTTGGCGTCGAAGGCCCGGCAGTGGCCGTCGGGGGAGACGATGCCGTCCTCGTCGTACACGTAGCCCTGGCCCTGAGGCAGGTCGAGCATCGCGCTGCCCGCCAGGGCCATGTCGCACTCGCCGTTGCGCAGGGCCTCGGCGGCGACGTGGATCGCGACCAGCGAGGTCGAGCACGCGGTGTGCAGGGTGTAGCTCGGGCCGCGCAGGTCCAGCTTGTACGACGACAGCGTGGCGCAGTAGTCGACGTGGTTGCCGACCATGACGGCGAGCCAGCCCGCGTTCGCGTGGGCCTGCGCGTTGCTCCTGATGTTGATCCACTGGTAGAAGTCCCCGCCGGAACCGGCGTAGACGCCGATCTCGCCCGGATACCTGAACGGGTCGTACCCCGCGTCCTCCAGGGCCGTGTGCGACAGTTCGAGGAAGAGCCGGTGCTGCGGGTCCCGGATCTCCGCCTCCCTGATCGACATGCCGAAGAACGCGGCGTCGAACCCCTGGTGGTCGTCGAGCATCATCGCGGCCGGTACGAAGTCCGGGTCGTCGAGGACGTGGTCGGGCACGCCGAGCGCCCGCTGTTCCTCACGGGTGAAGTGCGTCAGCGACTCGACTCCGTCGGCGAGGTTGCGCCAGAACTGCCTGGCGTCCCCGGCTCCGGGCACCCGGCACGAGAGGCCGATGATCGCGATCGGTTCGACGGTGGGCTCCTCGGCCATGCGGGGGTCCCTTTCTTCCATGCCTGGCGCGGTCGGCGCCGGTGCGGGGGGTTGGACGGGGATCAGCTCGGTTTCCGGTGCGCGAGGTCGTGCGGGTGGCGACGGGATCGCCGGCTCGGTCGTCGGGTGGGTCACCGGCCGGGTTCGCGCTCCGGGAGGTCGTGCGGTAGCCGGTTCGGTCTCGGACGTGAGGGGGCGGACGGGTGTCGGTCCGGCCTCGGGGGCCGAAGGGGGTGCGGATGTCGGTTCGGGTGCGGGTCCCGGCCCGGATTCGGCTGCGGGGCCGCGTCCGGGCTCGGATTCGGGTACGGGTGATCGCGCGGTTGTCAGCTCGGCTTCCTTGAGCGGTCCTTGAGGCGGTCCCGCCGCACGGCGAGCCGCCGTGCGGCGCGGTCGAGGCCGGGAGTGGGGCCTCCACCGTCGAGATGCGCGGCCAGCGCGCGGATGGTCGGGTGGCGGAACAGGTCCACGATCGGGATCTCCCGGCCGAGGGCCGAGCCCAGGCGGGCCTGGACGGCGGCGATCGCCAGCGAGTGGCCGCCGATCTCGAAGAAGTTGTCGGCCGCGCCCACCCGCGGCACGCCGAGCACGGCCCGCCACACCTCGGCCACGGCCCGCTCGGTCGGGCCGGACACCTCCCCGCCCGCCTCGCCCCCCGGCCGGGACGCGGGAGGGCGCAGCGCGGCGCGGTCGACCTTGCCGTTGGGGGTGAGCGGCAGCGTGGGCACCACGATCACCTCGGCGGGCACCGCGTGCTCGGGCAGCACCGCGCGCAGGTGGTCCAGCAGCCGCGGCGCGGCCAGCCCGGGCCTGCGGGGCACCGCGTAGGCGTGCAGCACCGTCTCGCGCCGCTCGTCCCGGTCGGCCACCGCGGCGGCGGCGCGGACCTCGGGGTGGGCGGACAGCGCCGCCTCCACCTCGCCGAGTTCCACCCGGAAGCCGCGGATCTTCACCTGGTCGTCGCGCCGCCCGGCGATCGTCACCGTGCCGTCGGGGTTGAGGCGGCCGAGGTCGCCGGTGGCGAAGGCGTCCCCGGTGAAGCGGAGCCGGGTGAGCCCGGCGTCGAGATAGCCGGTCGCCAGGTTGGCGCTGCGCACGACCACCTCGCCCAGCTCGCCCACCCCGGCCCGGCCGCCGTGCCCGGCGACCACGACCAGCTCGCTGCCCTCGATGCCACGCCCCGCGGGGACGGGTTCCGCGCTCTCGCGCACCCCGGCGGGGATCTCGTGCCAGGCGTGGGCCTGCGGGGTCTCGGTGGTGCCGTAGAAGGCCACCAGGCGGGCGGACGGGACCAGGCGGCGCAGCCGCGCGGCGTCGGCGTGGGTGAGCCGGTCGCCGCCGGTCGCGACCAGCCGGACCTCGGGCAGCACCGCCGGCGCCGCGCCGGTCCCGCAGAGCATCCTGGCCAGCTGCGGGGTCAGGTGCAGGACGGTGACGCGGTGCTCGCGCAGCCACGCGACCAGCCGGACGGGGTCGCGGAGCAGTTCCCGCTCCGGCACGCACAGCCGGGCGCCGGTGGCGAGCGGCACGAACACGTCGCGCAGCGCGGGGTCGTGCGCCAGGCCCGACAGCAGGGCGAAGCGGTCGGCCGGGGTCACCGCGAAGGTCGCCGCGTACCAGGCGACGAAGTGCGCGAGCGGCCCCTCACCGGTCACCACCGGCTTGGGGTCGCCGGTGGTCCCGGAAGTGAGCGACAGGTAGCCCCGCTCGGGGTGCGGGTCCTGCGGCGCCTCGCCCGTCTCCGGCGTCCGCGCGCCGGCCGGCCCGGTTCCGGACGGCCCGGTTCCGGACGGCTCGGTTCCGGACGGCCCGGTCTCCGGGAGCGTGATCTCCGGGAGGCCCTCCAGGGAGGGCGCGCCCGGGCAGCGCAGGGCCGCCACGGCCCCGGCGGCGGCGGCCTGGCGGGCCAGCACCGGCGCCGGGTGCGCCGGGTCGAGGATCACCCAGCGGGCCCCCGCGGCCAGCACCCCCAGCAGCAGCCCGGGAAGCTCGGGGACCCGCGCGGCGAGCACCGCGACCGCCTGGCCCGGCTCCACCCCGGCCGCACGCAGCGCCGAGGTCGTGCGGTGGCGCAGCGCGGTGAGCCCGGCGTGCCCCAGGACCCGCCCCGCGCCCTCCACCACGACGTCGCCGTGCAGGGTGTCCAGCGGCCCGGGACCGTCCCAGACCGGCAGCGCGGCGGGCGGTTCCTGCGGGGCCAGCCGGGCCTCGCGCGCGGCCCCGCCCGGGTCGGCGAGCAGGTCGCCCAGCAGGTGCGCGTAACCGGCCAGCAGGGCGTCCATCCTGGCGGCGGAGAACAGGTCGGGGTTGTAGACGAGCTGCAGGGCGTATCCGTCGCCGCGCTCGCTGACGTACATCGTCAGGTCGAACAGCGCGCCCGGCAGCCCGGCCGGCAGCGGCTCGGTCACGCATCCCGGCAGGTCCAGCTTGGGCTCGGCGAAGTTGTACATGTTGAACAGCACCTGCGTCACCGGGTTGCGCCCCAGGTCGCGCGGGACGCGCAGCGCCTCCACGACGCGCTCCAGCGGCACGTCGCCGTGCGAGACGACCTCGGCGAGCTCGTCGCGGCAGCGGGCCACGTGCTCCTCGAACGAGGCCTCGGGGTCCTGGCGCAGCCGCAGCGGCAGCATCCGCACGCACATGCCGATCAGCGACTCGAACGCGACGTGCCCCCGGTCGGCGTACGGGGTGCCGACGAGCAGGTCCCGCTGCCCCGACAGCCTGGTGAGCAGCTGCGCGAACGCGGCCAGCAGCACCGGGTACGGGGTGACCCCCAGCCGGACCGCCAGCTTCCTGACACGGTCTCCGGTCTCGCCGTCAATCTCCGCTGTTCGGAGCGCTCCAAAAAAAGTCTGCACAGGTGGGCGGGGGGTGTCCCTGGGCAGGTCGAGCACCATGGGGGCGTCCTTCAGGTGCTCGCGCCACCAGTCGACCCCGTCGCCGTCCGGGCGTTCCCTCGACCAGCGCGCGTAGTCGGCGAACGACGCGCCCGCCGGCACCCGGGGCTCGCCGCGGTAGGCGGCGCTCAGGTCCCGGTAGAAGACGTCCTGGGACCAGCCGTCGAAGACGATGTGGTGCGCGGTCACCGCGAGCACGTGGTCGTCCTCGGCCAGCCGGATCAGCCTGGCCCGCACCAGCGGGTCGCGCGCCAGGTCGAAACGCGTCCGCGCCTCCTTCTCCAGCGCCGCCTCCAGCGCGTCCCCGGGGCGGGGGAGCGCCGAGAGGTCGTCGAGCGGGAGAGGCACCTCGCCGG
The DNA here is from genome assembly GCF_040639575.1 of Streptosporangium sp. NPDC023825. Lineage (NCBI taxonomy): Bacteria > Bacillati > Actinomycetota > Actinomycetes > Streptosporangiales > Streptosporangiaceae > Streptosporangium > Streptosporangium sp. NPDC023825. The sequence goes on from NZ_JBFAAE010000004.1 coordinate 21,986, forward strand.
GCGGGACGACCGTCACCTGGGGCACGCCGTCGCGGGAGGTGATCCGCCAGCGCAGCGTCTCGTGCGCGGCCACCACGGACTCCAGGGCGCCTCGCAGCGTGCCGTGGTCCAGCGGGCCGCGTACGCGTTCGGCCATCGCGATGTTGTGCGCGGGGGTGTCGGGGGCGAGCCGCTCCACGAACCACATGCGCCGTTGCGCGGGCGACAGCGACGGGGGTTCGCCCGAGGGGGAGGACCCCTCGGCGTCCCGCAGGGGGGCGTTCTCGACGCCGGAGGAGAGGGCGCCGTAGGTGCGGGCCGCGTAGACGTCCTCGACCGAGATGTCCCGGCCGAGCTCCGCCCTGACGGCCGACACCAGGCGCATCGCCCGCAGCGAGTGCCCGCCGCGCTCGAAGAAGTCGTCGTCGGGGCCGGGGGCGGGGGCGTCGAGCACCCGCGCCCAGATCCCCGCCAGCCCCGGGGCCCCGGCCGCGTTCCCGGCGGTGTCCCCGGAGGCGTTCCCGTCGCTCCCGTCGGCGTCCCCGGAAACCCCGGAGGCGTTCCCGGCGAGGCCGCGCAGGGCGGCGAGGTCGACCTTGCCGGAGGCGTTCAGCGGCAGGGCGGGAACGTGCACCACGCGGGTGGGCAGCATGTAGACCGGCAGCCGCCCGGCGCAGTGCGCCCGCAGGGCGGCCAGCCCCGGCGCGTCCAGCGGCGCGACGTAGGCGACCAGCTCGCCGGGGGCGTCGACCACGGCCTGCGTCACCCCGGGGTGCGCCCGCACCACCGACTCGACCTCGCCGATCTCGACCCGCTGCCCCTGGATCTTCACCTGCCGGTCCAGCCGGCCCATGAACGCGATCCGGCCGTCCTCCTGCCAGGCGACGTGGTCGCCGGTGCGGTAGAGCCGCGCCCCGGGCACGCCGTCGAACGGGTCGGGCACGAACCTCTCGGCCGTCATGCCGGGCAGGCCCAGGTAGCCGCGGCTCACCTGGGGCCCGCCGATGTACAGCTCGCCGGGAACGCCGACGGGACACTCGCGCATGTCCTCGTCCAGGACGTGCGCCCGGCAGCCGCGCAGGGGGTACCCGATCGGCAGCGACCGCTCCCAGGTCCCCGACAGCTCGGTGCCGACCACGCAGACGGTGGTCTCCGTGGGGCCGTACCAGTTGTGGAAGCGGGTGTGCGCCGACCAGCGGGCCACCTGCTCGGGCCCCGGCGGCTCGCCGGCCGTGACCAGGTCGCGCAGGTGCGGCAGCCGGGCCGGGTCGACCAGCGGCAGCAGGGCGGGCGGGACGAACCCCCAGGTGACGTCGTGGGCCTCCAGGAACCGCTGCAGGCGGGCCGGGTCGGTCCTGTCGTCGTCCGGCACCAGCTGCACGCAGCCGCCCACGGTGAGCGGCGCGAGCATGTCGAGCACCGAGACGTCGAAACCGAGCGCGGAGAACGCGATCGACCGGCAGGTGCCGTCCAGGCCGAAGTGGGCCGCCGCGGCCGAGGCGAACGCGACCACGGAGGCGTGGCTCACGACCACGCCCTTGGGCCGCCCGGTCGATCCGGACGTGTACAGAACGTAGGCGGCGTTCCCCGGCAGCGCCGGGCCGCCGCCGACGATCTCGGCGGCGCGCTCCGCCGCGATTTCGGTCAGGTTCCCGGCCGGGGTTCCGGCGGCGGTTCCGGAGCTGGTTTCGGACACGGTTCCGGTCGCGGCGCGCGTTTCCGGATCGACCAGGGGACGCCCGCATCCGTCCAGCAGCGCGCGGCCGTGGCCGTCGGCCACGACGACCGCGACGCCCGCGTCGTCGAGCACCTCCTCAAGCCGCCGGCGTGGATGCGCCGGGTCGAGGGGGACGTACGCGCCGCCCGCCATCATGATGCCGAGGACGGCGACGGTCATCAGCGGCGTGCGCCTGGCGCAGAGCCCGACCCGGTCCTCGGGACGCACCCCGAGGACGCGTAGCCGCAGCGCAAGCGCGGTGGCGGCGTCGATCAGCTCGCGGTAGGTGAGGCCGGCCCCCCACTGGCGGATCGCCGGTGCGGAGGGCGTCCGCGCCGCCTGGGCGGCGACGAGGTCGCACAGCAGCGCGTCCGGGGCGATGTGGGACGGTCCCGCCGTCCAAGCGGCGGGAGCGGGGGCCGTCGGCGGCGCCGGTGGAGTGGACGACGGACCGTGCAACGAGGCGGACGACGAGTCCCCCCGCATCGCTTCGAGCATTCACCCCCCATAGCCCTAAACAGGGTTTATGCCCTGTCAAGTATTCACAAGCGATAAGCCAGATCATTCCTATTATTTGCGCCATCGGCAGTCAAGGATTGAAAATTAAACGTGTGTCGGAATGCCGGTTTCGGCCGCAGAGGAAGATCGTCTGCAGTTCTCACGCTCCGATATCGCCGCAGCTCACGGCGATATCGGGAACGGAAGGTGACCTGCCGCTTCCGTGCGTCGTGAGCCGTCTCACTCTGTGGACACCGATTGTGGCGGGAGGCTACCAAGAGCAAGTGTCCAAAATGCCAATTTCGGCCTTAGTTCATCGGGCTGTCATTTCGGTCGTACTCTCCGGCGATCCGCTCGGCCTCCTCGTCCGTGAGGTCGTCGATCTCCGCGGCCAGGCACTCCTCCACCACCAGCGCCAGCCCGCGGACCGAACGCGTGGTGAACAGGGCGTTGAGCGGCAGGTCGATGCCGACCGCCGAGCAGATCCTGGCGACGACCTTGGTGCCGAGCAGCGAGTGCCCGCCGACGTCGAAGAAGTCGTCGTCGATCCCGATGCCGTTCCTGCCCAGCACCTCGCACCAGATCTCGTGCACCAGCTCCTCGCTCGCCGTGACCGGTCCCGCGGGCGCCGACGACGCCTCCTCCGCGACGGGGGAGGGCAGCGAGGCACGGTCGAGCTTGCCGTTGGGCAGCCGGGGGAAGTCCCGCACCGGCACGAAGAGGCTCGGCACCATCGTGGCGGGCAGCCGAGCCGCCAGGAACGCCCGGAGCTCCCCGGCCGTCACCTCCCCGGCCGCCGTTCCCGCCTCCGTGCCCGCGCCCGTCCCGGCGCCCGTGCCCGGGTCCACGCCCGCGCTCGTGTCCACGCCCACGCCCACGCCCGCGCCCGTGTCCACGTACGCGACCAGTGCCCGGCCGCCGGGGGCGTCCTCCCTGACCGCGGCGACCGCCCGCCGCACGCCCGGGTGCGCCGCCAGCGCCGCCTCCACCTCGCCCAGCTCGATCCGCACCCCCCGCACCTTCACCTGGCCGTCCGCGCGCCCGAGGAACTCCAGGGTCCCGTCCGGCAGCCGCCGGACCAGGTCGCCGGTCCGGTAGAGACGGCCGCCCCGGCCGAACGGGTCGGGCAGGAACCGCTCGGCGGTCAGGCCCGGCCGTCCCCGGTAGCCGCGGGCGACCCCGTCACCGCCCAGGAACAGCTCCCCGGCCACCCCCGCGGGCACCGGCTCCATCGCCTCGTCCAGCACGTACGCGGTGGTGCCCGCGACCGGCATGCCGATCGACATCGACTCCGCGCCCTCCGGCACCCGGTGCGCCAGCGACCAGATCGTCGTCTCCGTCGGCCCGTAGAGGTTCCACAACTCGCCGGCGACCCGGTGGATCCGCCCGGCCAGCGACACCGGGAGCGGCTCCCCGCCGCTGAACACGCGCGGCAGCCCGGCGGGCAGCCGCTCCAGGATCTCCTCCAGCACCGACGGCGGCGCCTGCACCGTCGTCACCCCCGCCTGCGCCACCAGCTCGCCCAGCCCGCCGTCGCCGTACGGGGGAGCCAGCACCACCGCGCCCCCCGCCGTCAGCGGGCCGAAGATCTCCAGCGCCGCGATGTCGAACGACAGCGAGGTCAGCAGCAGCATCCGCTCCCGCTCGGTGAACCCGAGCCCGGTGACGAGGTTCACCACCCCGCGATGCGGCACCACCACTCCCTTGGGCACTCCCGTCGACCCCGAGGTGTAGATCACGTAGGCGGGCGAGTCGGGAGAGACCGGGCCGGGGACGAAACCGGACGCCCCGTTCGCCGGCAGCGCGTCCAGCAGGATCGCCGGGGGATGGTCGGCCGGCAGCCGCTCCACCAGCGTCGAGCGGGTCAGCAGCAGCGGGCTGCCCGAGTCGGCCAGCATGAACCCCAGCCGCTCGGCCGGGTACTCCGGATCCAGCGGCACGTAGCAGCCGCCCGTCTTCAGCACCGCCAGCAGCGCCACGATCAGCTCGGCGCTCCTCGGCAGGCACACCGCGACCGGCGTCTCCGCGCCCACCCCGCGCTCGCGCAGCCGCCGGGCCAGCGCGCCCGCCCGCTCCTCCAGCCGCCCGTAGGTGAGGGTTCCCTCGGAGGAGACGACCGCCGGGGCGTCCGGTGTCCGCTCCGCCCGCTCGGCGATCAGCTCGTGCAGGCAGCGCTCGGGGTAGGAGGCCTTCGGGCCGTGCCAGGAGGCCAGCAGCCGGGCCCGCTCCCGCCCGTCCATCAGCGGCAGCCGGGAGATCGGCGCCTCCGGGTCGTCGACGGCCGCGCCGAGCAGCGTCAGGAACGCCGACACCAGGCGGCGGATCGTGTCCTCGTCGAACAGGTCCGTGCTGTACTCGACCCAGCCCTCCATCCGCCCTTCCGGGTTGTGCAGCTCCATGGTGAGGTCGGCCTTGGAGGTGCCGTTGTTGTACCGGCCGCGCCCGTCCGCCGCGACCTGGTTGAAACCCACCTGGAACAGCGGCGTCCTGCCGGGGTCGCGGGGCGGGCTCAGCACCTCCACCAGCTTCGCGAACGGCACGTTCTGGTGGTCGAACGCCTCGAGCACGGTCGTGCGGACCCGGTCCAGCGCCTCGCCGAACGCCGGGTCGCCGCCCAGGTCGGTGCGGAGCGGCAGGGTGTTGACGAACATGCCGATCAGCCCGTCCAGCTCCGGCAGCTCCCGCCCGGCGACGGGGGAGCCCACCACGACGTCGGTCCGCCCGCTCCAGCGCGCCAGCAGCACCGAGAACGCCGTCAGCAGCACCGTGAACGGCGTGGTGCCCCGCCGCCTGGCCAGCGCGCCCACCCGCTCGGTCAGCTCCTCGGGCACGGCGAAGTCCAGCGCCGAGCCCACGTACCTCATCTCCGCCGGGCGCGGCCGGTCGGAGGGCAGCTCCAGCGGGACGCTCCCGCGCAGCCGCTCCCGCCAGTAGGCCAGGTCGCCGTCCAGCTCGCCGCCGCCCAGCCGGTCGCGCTGCCAGACCGCGTAGTCGGCGTACTGGATCGCCAGCTCGGGCAGCTTGGGCTCGCGGCCCTCGCGCAGCGCCCGGTAGACCTCGGTCAGCTCCCGCCACAGGACGCCGGCCGACCAGGCGTCGAAGATCGTGTGGTGCAGGACCAGCAGCAGCCGGCACTCCCCGCCGCCCAGCGTCACCAGCCGCACCCGCCAGAGCGGGGCGCTGTCCATCCGGAACGGCGCGCGCGCCTCCTCCGCGGCGACCCGCTCGAACTCCTTCGCAGCCGCCTCGGGGGGCAGCTCCGACAGGTCGGTCCTGGCCACCGAGACCGGTACCCGGTCCGCGATCGTCTGCACGACCCGCTCGTCGCGCAGCTCGAACGCCGTCCGCATCGACTCGTGCCTGTCCGCGAGCACCGCCAGCGCCCGCTCCAGGAGGTCGGGGTCCACCGGCCGCAGGTCGGCCGCCTCCGAGCGGATCGCGGTGTTGTAGACGGCCAGGTCGGGCAGGAGCTCGTGCAGGAACCAGATCCGCTCCTGGGCGAACGAGGCGGGAAAGACGTCCATCTAGACCTTCTCCTTCAGGCACTCGCGAAGCTGTTCCGCGATCACGGGCAGGGCGGCCGTCTCGCCCAGGGTGGCCAGCCAGTGCCACTGCTCCAGGGCGTGGCAGAGCCGGTAGAAGGCGAGCCGCTCCGGCCAGTCGTCCGGCAGGTCGCCGTACCCCTCCAGCAGGTACCGCCGCCGATCCTCGTCGCCCCTGACCGCGAAGTAGTCGGTCCGCGCCAGGTCCATCAGCGGGTCGCCGCCCAGCGCGTTCTCCATGTCGATCACCCCGGTCATCCGCAGCGGGCCCCCCGGCCCGCCCTCCTCGGCGACCATGACGTTGCGCTCGTGGAAGTCGTTGTGGCACAGCACGGGGGAGTCGCAGCGCTCCACCAGGTGGCGGTGGCGCGCGACGTACGCGGAGAGCTCCGCGTGCAGCTCCGGGTCCCCGCCGAACTCGGTGAACTGCGCCAGCCTCAGATCCAGCTGCCCGCCCACGTACGCCTCGTTGGAGCTCTCCTGCGGCCCGCCGATCGGCCCGAACCCCTCCACCCGCACGCCGTGCACCGCCCGCAGCGTCCGGCCCATCTCCCGGTACAGGTCCGCGACCTCCCCGGCCGCGAGGCCGCCGGAGACCTCCGACAGCGGCCGGCCGGGCACCTTCGTCATCACCGCGTACGCGTGCGGCAGGTCGCGCCGCGAGACGTCCCAGTGCACCATCTCGGGGCAGGAGGCGCCGCTGCCGCGCAGCAGCTCGTAGACGCGCGCCTCCTTGTGCAGCCGCGCCGCCAGCACGTCCGGGTAGATCTTCACGATGAGCTCGCGGTCGGCGCACCTGACCTCGTACACCGCGCTGATCTCCCCGCCGGTCCGCAGCACCACCTCCCGCACCTCCGCGTCCGGGTACGGGGTGCGCAGCACCGCCTTCGCGCGCTCCGGCGGCAGCGGCATCGTGATCGCCTTGGCGAACGCCGGGGCGGTCCAGGACACGCTCACCCGGTTGCCGGCCCGCTCCCGCAGGATCTGGGCCCCGACCAGGTCGTCCGCCGGGGCGTCCGGCATCTCGTCGTCGAACCGCGACAGCACCCGCGTGCGCATCGAGATCAGCACGTGCACCGCGATGCCCAGGCCCAGCACGATGTACATGAGCGCCACGCCCCGGCCCGGGCCGACGCCGATCACCGAGCCCACCGTCGGCGCCAGCGCGCCGCCGGGCACCAGCAGCGGGTTGAGCAGCCGCTCGCCGAGCGGCGCCACCACCGCCATGCCGATCGGCAGAGTCGACCACGACACCATCTGGTTGAGCGACTGCACGCGGCCGTGGAAGCGCTGCGGCACCTTCGTGTGGATGATCGTCAGGAAGGTGCCGTTCACGATCGACAGGCAGCCCCACAGGCCGAACGCCCCGATCCCCACCACCCACGCGACGGGCTGCGACCCGGTGATCACCGCGAACACCGACAGTCCCAGCGTCGCCAGCATCACCCCGCGCATCCGCCGGCGCCTCGGCCCGCCCCACAGCGCGATCACCATGCCGCCCAGCGCCCCGCCCAGGCCGCCGACGAAGGAGATCTGCCCGGCGACGGTCAGCGTGGAGAACGACAGCACCAGCGGCGTGATCGACAGCAGCAGCGCCGAGAGCATCACGTTGAGCGTCGCGAAGTAGACCATCGCCGCCCGCAGGTGCCGGTTGCCGATCGACATCCGCAGCCCCTGAGCGATCTCCTTCGACAGGGGCTCCCTGGGCGAGTGCGCCATCGTGTCCGGGAAGCGGATCAGCAGCAGCGCGCCCAGCACCAGCGCGAAGCTCGCCACGTCGACCACGAGGATGCCGCCCAGGCCGATCGTGGACAGCAGCGCGACGGCCACCAGCGGCGCCGCGAACTGCGCCGTGCCGATCACCATCTGCACCACCCCGGCAGCGTGTCCCATGTACTCCTTGGGGACGAGCTGGGGGAGCGCGGTGGTGAAGCCCAGCCGCTGGAAGATCAGCGCGATCGACAGGCACGCGGTCAGCGGGTAGATGTGCCAGATCTGCAGGGTGTCCGTCCAGAACAGGGCACCCAGGACGAGCTGCGTGCCACCGGCCATGCAGTTGCCGAGGATCATCATCGAACGACGGCTCGACCGGTCCACGATCGCCCCGGCCAGCGGCGCGATCACCACCCCCGGCATGATCGACAGGGCCACGAACAGGGCGAAGTCCACCAGCGACCCGGTGGTCAGGTAGATCCACACCGGGATCGCGAAGTCCGTGATCGCGGTGCCCACCATCGACACCAGCTGGAACGCCGCCACCACCAGGAACCGCCGCAGGCTGGGTGGCGGCGCCTTGACCCTCGCCCCGGCCTTCGGCCTGGTCCCGTTGATCCCGGCCGGTCTCTCCCGTACGGCGGGCCGCCCCGGAGTGGGGGCCTCCTCCACGGGATCCTGGGCGGGGGAGCCGGCCAGATCCGGGGCGGGGGAGTCGACGGAGACCTCCTCGACCCACCAGCCCGCCCCGGGGCCCCGCGAGGACCGGTCGAGCGTGCCCGCCGCGCCGTACCCCATCGCGATGTGCGTGTTGGTGAGGATCTCCGACAGCTCGGCAGCCCGATATTTCAGGAAATAGTGACCTGCCTCGTCCAGGATGACCAGCGCCGTCGTGTCGCTCAGGAAGTGCCACTCCCGGTAGCGCTCCTGGTAGTAGTCGGTCGTCGGATCCTGCTCGCCCACCACCGAGATGACCGGCGCCCGCAACCGCTCCACGCGCTCGGCCAGCACCCGCGTGAAGATCTCCTCCGCGATCAGGGTGTCGCGCCGCTGGTTGCGCACCATGAACCGGATCTGCTCGTCGTCCAGCCCCGAGATGTCGGTGCCCATCGACTTCATCCGGTTCTCGTACACCCGGTCGCCGCGCAACCGGTCGTAGCGCGTCAGCCGCGCCAGCGGCCCGGCGATCCGGCCCCTGGGCTTGGCGAACGGGAAGATCGCCCCGATGTACACCGCCTCCAGCGCGCGGCCCCGCTCCTCCAGCCGGCGCGCCACCTCCACCACCAGCGCGCCGCCGATGCCGCAGTGCCCGTACAGGGCGAGGGGACCCTCGACGTTCTCCAGGATCTCGGTCACGCACAGGTCCGCGACCTCGTCGATCGGCCTGGTCTCCTCGTCCGGCAACCCGGGGTCGTGCCCGGGGAAGGCCAGCGCGTGCAGCGAGCACCCGTCGGGCAGCGCGTCGGCCAGCGGCTGGAAGATCAGCGGGCTGCCGCCGCCGTACGGCACGCACACGTACGTCATCAGCGCCGGTCCCGGCCTGGTCAGCTCGTACAGCAGGCTCCTCGGCCCCGCGGGACCGGCGGGCCGCTCCACCAGGGCCGCCAGCTCGCGCACCGTGGGGTGCTTGAACAGGTCCATCACCCCGACCGCGCGCCCTCCGACCACCGGCAGCGCCTTGCGCATCCGCGCCACCGCCTGGATCGCGACCAGCGAGTGACCGCCCAGCTCGAAGAAGTCACCGTCGGCGCCGACCGACTCCACCTCCAGCAGCTCCCGCCAGATGTCGGCGATCGCCCGCTCCACCGGCGTCCGCGGCTCGGCCCCCGGCCCCGCCGCCTCGGCGCCCCGCCGCTCCGGCGCGGGCAGCGCCTTGCGGTCCAGCTTGCCGTTCGGGCTCAGCGGCAGCGCGTCCAGCACCACGAACGCCGACGGCACCATGTGGTCGGGCAGCGTCACCTTCAGCGCCCGCCGCAGCTCCGCCCCGTCGAGTCCCGCCCCGGCCGCGTTCGTACCCGTGCCCGTGTCCGTGTCCGTGTCCGCGGGCACCACGTACGCGACCAGCCGCCTGTCGCCCGGCGCGCCGTCCTCCCGCACCGTCACCACCGCCTCGCGCACCCCCGCGAGCCCGCGCAGCACCGCCTCGATCTCGCCCAGCTCGATCCGCTGCCCACGGATCTTCACCTGGTGGTCGATCCGCCCCAGGAACTCGATCGCGCCGTCGCGGCGCAGCCGCACCAGGTCACCCGTCCGGTACAGACGCGCCCCGGCCGCCCCGAACGGGTCGGGCACGAACCGCTCCGCCGTCAGGCCCGGCCGGGCGTGGTAGCCCATCGCCACCTGCGCCCCGCCGATGTGCAGCTCGCCGGGGACCCCGAAGGGCACCGGCCGCAGATGCCGGTCCAGCACGTACAGCGAGGTGTTCTCCACCGGGTGCCCGATCGGCACCGTCGCGTCACCCGGGCGGCACCGCCACAGGCTCACGTCGATCGCCGCCTCCGTCGGCCCGTACAGGTTGTACAGCCCCGTCCCCGGCAGCCGCCCGAAGAACCGCTCGGCCACGTGCGCGGTCAGCTCCTCGCCGCTGCACACCACCCGGCGCAGCGACCCGCACGCCTCGACGCCCTCCTCCTCCAGGAACGCCGCCAGCATCGACGGGACGAAATGCGCCGTCGTCACCCCCCGGTCCACGATCAGGTCCCGCAGGTACGCCGCGTCCCGGTGCCCGCCGGGACGGGCCAGCACCAGCCGAGCGCCCGTCACCAGCGGCCAGAAGAACTCCCACACCGACACGTCGAAGCCCGCCGGGGTCTTCTGCACCACCACGTCGTCGCCGGTCAGCCCGTAGACGGCCTGCATCCAGCCCAGCCGGTTGCGGATGCCCCCGTGCGTGTTGGGCACCCCCTTGGGGCGTCCCGTCGACCCCGAGGTGTAGATCATGTACGCCGCGTCCGCCGACGTCGCCGACGGCTCCACGGGCGTGTCCGGCCCGTCGAGCGGATCGTCCAGCACGACCGTCACCACCCCGCCGCCCCGGGGCACCCCCCTCGCCGAACCCGAACCCGAACCCGAACCCGAACCCGCGAGCGCGCCCGCGCCCGGCACCTCGGAGGCGGCGTGCGGAGCCGCGCCCAGCGGGTCCCCGGGGAGCACGTCGAGCACCGCCCGCTGCGCCAGCAGCACCGGCACCGCCGCGTCGGCCAGCATGAACGCCAGCCGCTCCGGCGGATAGTCCGGATCCAGCGGCACGTACGCCCCCCCGGCCTTCACCACCCCCAGCAGCGCCACCACCAGCTCGACCGACCGCTCCGCGCACACCGCCACCAGGGTGCCCGGCCCCACCCCCAGCCCCCGCAACCGGTGCGCCAGCCGGTTGGCCCGCGCCTCCAGCTCCGCGTACGTCAGGCGCTCGTCCTCGAACTCCACCGCCACCGCGTGAGGCGTCCTGGCCACCTGGGCCTCGAACATCCCGCCCAGCGTCGCCCCGTCCGCGTACGGCTCGCCGGGACCCGTCGCGCACGCCAGCACCCGCTCCCGCTCCTCGGCGGGAAGGACGTCCAGCTCCGAGATCCGCGCCGAAGGAGCCGCCACCACCGCCCTCAGCAGCGTCTCCAGCTGCGCGGCCATCCCCTCGACGGTGGCCGCGTCGAACAGGTCGCGGTTGTAGACGAACAACCCGCCCATCCCGTCCGGCTGCTCGGTCAGGAAGAGCTCCAGGTCGAAACGCGTCGCCCTGGCCTCGAACACGAACGGCTCCACCGCCAGGCCCGGCCAGCGCGTCCCCTCCCTGCGCCCGTAGCTCTGCAGCGCGAAGACCGCCTGGAACACCGGCGACCTGCTCACGTCCCGCTCGATGCCCAGCTCCCCGACCAGCTGCTCGAACGGCAGCTCCTGGTGGGCGTACGCCTCCGTCGTGGTCCGCCTGACCCTCTCCAGCAGCTCCAGGAACCCCGGGTCGCCCGACAGGTCCGCGCGCATCGCCAGCACGTTCACGAACATGCCGATCGCGCTCTCCAGCTCCCGCCGGGGACGCCCGCCCACCGGGGAGCCGATCGCGAAGTCGTCCTGGCGCGCGTACCGGCCGAGCAGCACCTGGTACGCCGCCAGCAACACCATGTACAGGGTCGTGTCGGACCTGCGCGCCAGCCGCGTCAGCCCCTCCACCAGCTCCCGGTCCATGTTGAAACCGTGCGAGGCCCCCGCGAACGTCTGCTCGCCCCGCCGCCGCCCGTCCAGGGGGAGTTCCAGCGGAACCACCCCGGCCAGCTGCGACCGCCAGTACGACAGGCCGGCCTCGGAGACGGGCCGGTCCCGCTGCCACAGCGCGTAGTCGCCGTACTGCAACGGCGGCTCGGGAAGCTCCGTCCCCGAGTAACACGCCCGCAGCTCCTCGGCGAGGATGTCGGTGGACCAGCCGTCACCGCAGATGTGGTGCAGCGCCACCAGCAGCACGTGATCCCCGGCGCCCCCGGCGTTTCCGGTGCCCACCCGCACCAGCAGCGTCCGCAGCAGCGGTCCCCGCGCCAGGTCGAACGGCAGCGCCGCCGCGTCGCTCACCAGCCGTATCGCCGTCCGCTCGCCGTCCGCCTCCGCCCTCTCCAGCGGAATCTCGACCCGCTCCTCCACCACCGCCGTCGGGCGCCCGTCCCCGTCGGCGGGAAAACGCGTCCGCAGGCTCTCGTGCCTGGCCACCACCGCCCCGATCGCCCGCTCCAGCGCCGCGACGTCCAGCGGCCCCGTCAACCGCAACGTCATCGGGATCGTGTACGCGGCGGTGCCGGGAGCGAACTGGTCCATGAACCACAGCCGCTCCTGCCCGAACGACAGCGGCGCGTCCTGCCCCGGCGGCCGCCGGGGGATCGTGAACACCGGATCCGGCACGCGACGGCGCAACCGTTTCTCCAGCAGTGCTCGCTTGGCGTCGGAAAGCTGTGTGCTGCTCGGGGACCGGCCAGGCGAGGACGTCACACGTGGCTCACTTTCCGCAGGGGGCTGAGACGCGCTCCGCGGCCGGGAAACGCGCCAGGTCTCTCCTAAACCGCTTACCTTTCCTCAGGATTAATGACATTCATACATATCTGTCTGACCGAGTCGAGATCAACAACACAACCCGATTGCCCGCGGGACGGCTTCGGCCCTGTTTCCCGCCCGCTTCTCCGGCGCCGTCACACATGAGCTCTCACGCACGCGCCGTCACGCATGAGCTCACGCACGCGCCGTCACACATGAGCTCTCAACATGAGCTCTCACGCACGCGCCGTCACGCGTGAACTCACGCGCGCGCCGTCACACATGAGCCGCCGCTCACCCGCGAGCCGTCATCCGTCACCCGTGAGCCGTCACCCGCGAGGATCGGTCTCCTCGTACTCCCACGTCCGCAGCACCAACGACCGGCCCTTCTCCTCCGAGAGGACGGGTGGCGCGTCCGTCAGGCGGTATCCCGCCGCGCGGGCCACCGCCACGCTCGCCGCGTTGCCGGCCTCGATCTCCAGCAGCAGCCGGGACACCCCCACCGTCCTGAGGGCGAACTCCGTCATCACCCGCACCGCCCCCGAGGCCAGCCCCCGGCCCCGGTAGGCGGCCCCCAGGCCGTAACCGATCTCCGCGACGTCCAGGCCCAGCCCGCTCAGCATCAGCAGCACCTCACCCGCCGGTTCGCCCCCGTCCGCGGTGATCGCCAGCTGCAGCCGCTCCCCGGACGCCCGCCGCCGCCGGGCCCGCTCCAGGTAGACCCGCGCCGCCTCCGGGTCGAACGGCGAGGCCAGCGGCGTCCAGTAGGCCACCTCGGGGTCGTCGAACAGCTCCACCATGGCCGCCAGGTCGTCGTCCTCCCATTCGCGCAGCACCACCCCGTGCCCGCTCAGCCTCACCCGCTCGGGAAGGCACACCCGCCCGGCGCCGAGATCGCCCCGCTCCGTCCGGCCATCCCCCGCAGCTTTCACGCCGCCACCTTCCGTCACACCACTTCACGCCGCTTCCGAGCAACCTACTCCGCGCGCGGAGCCGACATTCGTGTCCGGCGTTCGACGTCGCCGGTGCTCCGTTCCCGGACCGTTCCCGGACCGCTCCGGCGAGGGCATCGAGGGGTCCGGCCACCCGCCGGTCCATGAGGCCGAGCGCCGAGCGCCGGCGGCGATCGCCGAGAGGTGGCGAGAGGTGGATCGCCGAGAGGTGGCGAGAGGGGAAGAGCGCGGCCAGCGGTTTCGCGGGGGTGCGCGAGGCCGCCGTGCTCAGGCGCAGGCGACGGTTTTCGAACCGTTACGTGTCATACGGGAGATGTCCGAACCGGCCGGTCCCGGACCGGTGGAATCACGGTCCCGGACCGGTGGAATCGTGCGGTGGTGCCCCGAGTGGGATTCGAACCCACACTGAATGGATTTTGAGTCCATCGACTCTGCCGGTTGGTCTATCGGGGCATTTTTCGTTATTTGTCCGGATCTTGCGCGCCAGCTAAGAGCTTACCTAGAAGTAGATCACTCTCGGGCACCGGCGTGGTCCCAATCTAGCGGACGTCGGTACTCTCTTGCTCGTGAGTACGCAGCGGCGAGTGGTGATCGCGGAAGACGAGGCACTGATCCGCCTCGACCTCAAGGAGATGCTGGAGGAGGAGGGGTATGCGGTCGTCGCGGAGGCCGGGGACGGGGAGTCCGCGGTCAAGCTGGCGATGGAGCAGCGGCCGGATCTGGTGATCCTGGATGTGAAGATGCCCATCCTGGACGGGATCTCGGCGGCCGAGCAGATCGTGTCGCAGCGGATCGCGCCGTGTCTCATCCTCACGGCCTTCTCGCAGCGCGATCTGGTCGAGCGGGCGAGAGACGCCGGCGCGATGGCGTATCTGGTGAAGCCGTTCACGAAGTCGGACCTGGTCCCGGCGATCGAGATGGCGGTCAGCAGGCACGAGGAGATCGCCGCGCTGGAGCGGGAGGTCGGGACGCTCTCGGAGCGGCTGGAGACGCGCAAGCTGGTGGAGCGGGCCAAGGGCCTGCTGATGGAGCGTCACGGGTGGAGTGAGCCGCAGGCGTTCCGGTGGATCCAGAAGGCCTCGATGGACCGCCGGTTGAGCATGCGGCAGGTGGCGCAGATCGTGGTGGCGGACGGGGCGGAGCCCGAGGTGGAGGCCCCGGAGGCCTGACCGGGGATTTTTCGGGCTCCTTCGGGGGGCCGCGCCCGCCGGGCGCCCGCAGGGCGTGCGCTCCAGAGGGCGCGGCGCGGACCTCCGGGCGGCCGGAGCGATCCCCGTGGAGACCCCGAGGTCGCCAGTGACCACGGCTTTTGCATCTGATAGCCGAAAAGGATCGGTGTTATAACGAAGCGGCAACGGTGGGCCGTCCTGTATCGACCCGTGACATCCGCTAGTTGTACTAACCGACACAACCCCTGGCCACCCGCCAGGGAGGGCATCTGTGAACTCGGTCCCGACGAGGGGCCGGGCGAAAGGAAGGCAACCTTGCGGCCTAAGACTGCACGCCTCGGTGGAGTGCTTGCCGCCGGTGTGGCGCTCACCCTCGGTCTCGCTGCCTGCAGCAGCGGTGGTACGGAGGCCACGCCGGCTGCTGAGGGTGGCTCCAGTGCTGCCGCCCCCAGCACCGTCAAGATCGGCTTCATGGGTGACCTGACCGGTGCCAACGCCGGCATCGTCATTCCCCCCCGGAACGGTGCGAAGCTCGTCATCGACGAGTACAACAAGACCAACCCGGCCGTGAAGATCGAGCTTGTCGAGTACGACAGCCAGGCGGACCCGTCAAAGGCGGTCGCCCTGGCCCAGCAGGCCATCAAGACCGACAAGATCGTCGGTATGATCGGCCCCGCTTTCTCCGGTGAGTCCGCCCAGGTGGCGCCGGTGCTGGAGGAGGCGAAGCTGCCGAGCATCTCGGCCTCCGCCACCAACGCCGCACTGGCGACGAACGGCTGGAAGTTCTGGCACCGCGTGCTGCCCAGCGACAGCGTCCAGGGCCCCGGCATCGGTGACTTCATCGCGACCGGCGTCGGCGCGAAGAACGTCTTCGTCATCGACGACAAGTCCGAGTACGGCAAGCCGCTGGCCGACGCGGTCAAGGCCCAGCTCGAGACCAAGGGCGTCAAGCCGACGACCGACTCGCTCGACCCGGCCGAGAGCGACTTCTCCTCCGTGGTGAACAAGGTCGCGGCGGCCAAGCCCGACGCGATCTTCTTCGGCGGTTACTACGCCGCGGGCGGCAACCTGCTCAAGCAGCTCCGCGACAAGGGCGTGACCGCGAAGTTCCTGTCCGGCGACGGTTCGCTGGACAAGGGCCTGATCGACGGCGCCGGTGCCAAGAACGCCGAGGGCGCCCTGGTCGGCTGCCCCTGCTACATCGCCACCCCGGACGTCACCGACGCCAAGGTGAAGGCCTTCGCCGACGCCTACAAGGCCGCCTACAGCGCCGACCCGGCCATCTACGCGGCCGAGGGCTACGACGCCGCGACGGTCTTCGTCGACGCCGTCAAGGCGGGCCACGTCACCCCCGACAAGATCAACGAGTTCATCGCCACGGTGGACCTCGCGGGCGTCTCGAAGCAGGTCAAGTTCGAGGCCAACGGTGAGGTCGCGGCGAAGGACATCTACATCTATCAGGTCAAGGATGGTGCGATCGGCCTGCTGGGCAAGGCCGCCGAGGCCAAGCTGGGCTAGTCCGGCGCTGAAGGACAGTAGGTAGTCGACGCGCGGGGAGCGGGAACGCCGCGAATGCGTTCCCGCTCCCCTCGTACTTCCAGAGAGTCCACGAGATTCTGCTGGAGGCGGTGTGCTACCCGGACGTGCAGGCGACCCCCGCTAGAAGTGGTAATCCCTAGTGCTCAATGACTTCATCAATCAGTTCTGGCCGGCGACGATCGACGGCCTGGCCTTCGGCTCGATCTACGCCCTGATCGCGCTCGGTTACACCATGGTGTACGGCGTGCTGCGGCTGATCAACTTCGCGCATTCCGAAGTTTTCATGATCGGCACCTTCGGTGCGATGTTCGTACCGTTCGTGTTCGGCATCAACTCGCCCCTCACCGGCATCGCGCTCGTCGGCCTCATCCTGGCGATGATCCTGGCCGGCATGATCGCCTCGGCGGGCACCGCGGTGGCGCTGGAGCGAATCGCCTACCGGCCGCTGCGCAAGCGCGGCGCGTCCCGGCTGGCGGCGCTGATCTCGGCGATCGGCGCCTCGATCTTCCTGCAGGAGCTCTTCGCGCTCCTGGTGATCCCGAACGTCTTCGACCGTCCCGAGCAGGGCAGGATCCAGATGGGTCTGCCCCGCATCATGGAGCGGACCGAGCTTTTCTCGATCTTCGGTCATTCGGTCCGGGTCGACCAGATCTTCGTCATCGTCGCCGCCATCGGCATGATGATCGCGCTGGACGCCCTGGTGAACCGGACGAAGATCGGCCGGGGTATCCGCGCCACCGCGCAGAACCCCGAGGCCGCCGTCCTGATGGGCGTCGACATCAACAGGATCGTCCGGATGACCTTCCTCATCGGCGGCAGCATGGCCGGTGTGGCGGGGGCGCTCTATCTGATCTCGTACGAGAACACGAACTACTACATCGGATTCCTCTTCGGCATCAAGGCGTTCACCGCGGCGGTCCTGGGTGGCATCGGTAACCTGCGCGGCGCCCTGGTCGGCGGAATCACGCTCGGGCTGGTGGAGAACTACGGAGCCATCTTCTTCGGCTCCGACTGGAAGCACGTGATCTCCTTCACCATCCTCGTCTTGGTCCTGATGTTCCGCCCCACCGGCATTCTCGGTGAATCACTCCAGCAGGCGCGCGCATGAACCAGAAGAATCCCCTGGCAGGCTTCCGCAACGGTCTCGGCCGCTTCGGTGACGCCATGCACGATCGCTGGCAGGACACTCCCGGCTGGCAGCGCTGGATCCTCTATGTGGCCCTGATCATCGCGGCGCTGCTGTTGCCGTCGGAGAGCCTCGCCCCCTTCATGTCGCCCTACACCGACTGGGCGAGCATCCTGTTCTTCCCGATCGGGACCTACGTGGTCCTGGCGATCGGCCTGAACGTGGTGGTCGGCCAGGCGGGCCTGCTCGACCTGGGCTTCGTCGCGTTCTACGCGGTCGGCGGCTACGCGATGGCGCTGATCGGCACCAGGCTGGGCTGGAACTTCTGGCTCATCCTGCTGGTCGGCATCGGGATCTGCGCCCTGTCGGGCATCACGCTGGGCGCTCCGACGCTGCGGTTGCGCGGCGACTACCTGGCGATCGTCACGCTGGGCTTCGGTGAGATCATCCGCATCACCGCCCGCAACACCGACGAGATCGGCGGCCCGAACGGCATCCGCGGCATCCCGCACCCGCCGAGCTACGAGGACCTGCACCTGTTCGGGATCAGCATCCCCAACGTGTTCGGGGTCGATCCGTTCAAGTACGGCGTGCTGGACCCGCGACCCTACTACTACCTGCTGGTCGCGCTGGCCGTCATCGTGATCATCCTGGTGAAGCGCTGGGAGAAGAGCCGGGTCGGGCGTGCCTGGGCGGCGATCCGCGAGGACGAGGACGCGGCCGAGGTCATGGGCGTGCCGACGTTCCGCTTCAAGATGCTCGCCTTCGCCATCGGTGCCTCCATCGGTGGCGCGATGGGCGTGCTGTGGGCGGCGAAGGCCATCTCGATCAACCCGAACGACTTCCAGTTCCTGCTGTCGGCGACGATCCTGGCCGCGGTGGTCATGGGCGGCGCGGGCAACCTGCCGGGTGTCATGCTGGGCGCCTTCGTGGTGGCGTGGCTGCCCGAGCGGTTCCGCGGCCTGCAGGAGTACCGCATGCTGATCTTCGGTGCGGTGCTCGTGGCGCTGATGATCTTCCGTCCGGAGGGTCTGCTGCCATCGCGCCAACGCAAGGCGGAGCTGAAAGAGGGGTCAGGCGGGATGGGTACGCTCGGAGCCGAGGTTCCCGGGCCCGAGTCGCACGGTGAGGAGGTGGCTTCCAAGTGAGCGCCGAAGTGAACCCGGCCGACGCGAGTCCGGCAGGGACGAATCCGAAGGCCGTACCGGCGGAGCGCGCGGGTCGCGCCATGCTGGAGCTGAAGAGCCTCGTCATGCGGTTCGGTGGTGTCACGGCACTGCGTGACGTCAACCTGACCATCAACGAGGGAGAGATCTTCGCTCTCATCGGCCCGAACGGCGCCGGAAAGACCACGGTCTTCAACGTGGTCACCGGCGTCTACCAGCCGACCGAGGGCGAGGTCCGCTTCCTGGACGAGAAGATCAGCGGCGTCAAGCGCTTCAAGATCACCAAGCGGGGCATCGCCCGCACGTTCCAGAACATCCGGCTGTTCCACAACATGACGGCCATCGAGAACGTCATGGTGGGCGCGGACGCGCACCACAGGTCGGGCATGGTCAGCGTGGCGCTGGGGCTTCCCTGGCACCGCCGGGCCGAGAAGGACGGGCGCAAGCTCGCGATGGAGCTGCTCGACTTCGTCGGCATCTCGCACCGCGCCAACGAGCACGCCAAGAACCTGCCCTACGGTGACCAGCGTCGCCTGGAGATCGCCCGCGCGCTGGCGACCAACCCGAAGCTGCTGCTGCTGGACGAACCCGCCGCCGGTATGAACCCGGCGGAGAAGGTGGCCCTGCAGCAGCTGATCCGGGACATCCGCGACGCGGGCCGGACGATTCTGATCATCGAGCACGACATGAGCCTCATCATGGGCATCAGTGACCGCATCGCGGTGCTGGACTTCGGCCAGAAGATCGCCGATGGCCTGCCGGACGAGGTGCGGACCGACCCCCGGGTCGTCGAGGCGTATTTGGGAGCTCCCGCCGATGCTTCTTGAGGTCAAGGACATCCGTGTCCACTACGGCAAGATCGAGGCGCTCAAGGGCATCTCGGTCGAGGTGAACGAGGGCGAGATCGTCACGCTCATCGGGGCGAACGGGGCGGGCAAGACCACGACCCTGAAGACGATCTCGGGCCTGCGCGGCCTGTCGTCGGGGAGCATCACCTTCGACGGCAAGGACATCAGCAAGATGCCCGGCCACAAGCGGGTCCTCGCGGGCCTGGGGCAGGCGCCCGAGGGCCGGGGCGTGTTCCCCGGCATGACGGTGCACGACAACCTGCTCATGGGCGCGTACACCCGGTCGGGTGACTTCAGCGCCGACCTGGCCGAGGTCTACGAGTTGTTCCCCCGCCTGGCGGAGCGCAGGACCCAGATGGGCGGCACGATGTCCGGCGGCGAGCAGCAGATGCTCGCCATCGGCCGCGCGCTGATGGCCAAGCCCAAGGTGCTGCTGCTGGACGAGCCGTCGATGGGCCTGGCGCCGCTGCTGGTGCAGCAGATCTTCGAGATCATCGAGGAGATCAACCGCCGCGGCACCACGGTGCTGCTGGTGGAGCAGAACGCCCAGCAGGCGCTGAAGCTGGCCCACCGCGCCTACGTCCTGGAGACCGGGAAGGTGGTCAAGAGCGCGCCCGCGGACGAACTGCTCAACGACCCCGCCGTGCAGGCCGCCTACCTGGGCGGCGGCGCGGAGATCGACCTGGAGGCGGAGGCGACGCAGACCGCGCCCGCTCCGGCGACCCCCGCTCCCGCTCCGCGGGAGGGGCGGGACTCCGCGAAACCGGAAGAGCTGTCCTGACCCGGTGATCCCCTTCCCCACGGGGTCTCCCTGGGTCTCCCCGGGGCCTTCACGGGGCCTTCACGGGCCCGATGGCAGGTGACGGGCCCGCCGCGCGCTCGCGCGGCGGGCCCGTCCACGCCGGTGCGGGGATCTACCGCCCAGACGACGTCGGAAGTCCCGGAGCCGCCCCGAGCGGCGCCGGGCGGCCCCCGGGGCGGAAGCGGCTCAGGGCAGCGGCACCTGCACGCCGTCGGTGCCGCCGGTCACGCCGAGAGGCGGGTCGCCGAACAGCCGGATCGCGGAGACCTTCGCCTCCTTGGGGATGTCGTACCAGAGGTCCAGCTCGATCCTGACCTGGGCGCCGAGCGGGAGCTCGTCGGGCTGCCGTTTGATGGCCTGCGCGAACTTGTCGATCGCGTACGCGGCGCCGTCGGAGGCGATGAGCTTCTGGCGTTTGGCGTCGAAACGGGCGTTGGTGCGGCCGGGGTTCTCCACCAGGATCCGCACGACCACGTACTGCCCCTTGGCCTGCCACTCGGCGTGGCTGCCGAAGAAGCCGCTCAGGCCCTTCTGCAGGCCGACCACCTGGAACCGGGTGTCGCCGTCGGTGACCGGCGCGGACCTGACGGGGATCTCGCCCGGCCGTACCGGGCGCGGCGGGAGCTCGTAGGTCGGGGTGGGCGTGCCCGGGGGAGAGGCGGGAGCGGCCGGCTCAGCTCCGGCGCAGCCGGACAGGAGGGCGGCGGCGAGGGCGGCACCGGTGAGCAGGATCAGGGGACCACGCACATCCGGCAACGTAACCGAGGTAGATCCTGAAGTTCAACGGCTCCCCCCGACGGGGGTCGTCGATCCGGCAAGTGCCGGCGCCCGGATCCGCGTGGGGGCAGGGTATTGAACAGAAAACTCCGGACGCGGTTGTTGTCCGAATTGTGTCGTACTGGTGATCTGCATGATTATGCAGGTGATGAAGCATGACCTGCACTGAGGTATCCATACAAGAAGCGACATTGACCGTAAGGAGGCCTTCGTGGGCCTGAGTTTTGTTTCCCGTCGTGCGATGGCGGTGGGCGCCATGGTCGTCGCCGGTGCGCTCGGCCTTTCGGCCTGCGGCGGTGGTGGCGAGTCCACCTCCGCCAGCCCGAACGATGGTGCCTCGGCAAGCGCCCCCGCGGCCGCGGGCGGTCCCAAGCTCGTCACCCCCGGCAAGCTGACCACCTGCACCAACCTCCCGTACGAGCCCTTCCAGTTCAAGGAGGGCGACAAGGTCGTCGGCTTCGACGTCGACATCGTCGACCTGGCCGCCAAGAAGCTCGGCCTGACGCAGGAGATCGTCGACATCGACTTCGCCGTCATCAAGAGCGGCGCTGCGATGGCCACCAACAAGTGTGACGTCGCCGCCGCCGGCATGACGATCACCGAGGAGCGCAAGGCCAACATCGACTTCTCCGAGCCCTACTTCGACGCCACGCAGGCTCTGCTGGCCAAGAAGGGCGCCGGCGTCAAGACCCTCGACGAGGTGAAGGCGAAGGGCCTCAAGCTCGGCGCCCAGGCCTCCACCACGGGCCTCGACTACGTCAAGGAGAAGGGCCTCGACCCGAAGGAGTTCGCCGACTCTCCCAAGGAGCTGCTCGGCCTGCAGTCCGGCCAGGTCGACGTGATCGTCCAGGACCTCCCGGTCGTCCTGACCTGGCTGAAGAAGCCCGAGATCGCCGACAAGTTCGAGCTGGTCGCCAGCCTCGACACCGGCGAGCAGTACGGCGTCGGCCTGAAGAAGGGCTCCGACCCGATCCTGCTCAAGGCGATCAACGACTCGATCGCCGAGGCCAAGGCCGACGGCACCTACGAGCAGATCTTCGTCAAGTGGTTCGGCAAGAAGCCCGGCGAGCTCGGTTAACCGATGACCGACCACCCGAAGACGGTCGAGCCCACTCCCGGCGGGGGAGCCCCCGCCGGGAGTGGGCTCAGTCCCCGTAAGAGGCAGCAGATCAGCAGGGGCGTCCAGTACCTCGTACTGGGGGCCGTGGTCGCCTTCCTCGCCCTGCGCATCGAGTGGGGCAAGCTCGGGGAGAACTTCACCAGGCCCGACATCGCCGAGAAGACGCTTCCCGA
This sequence comes from Streptosporangium sp. NPDC023825, assembly GCF_040639575.1. Taxonomy (NCBI): domain Bacteria; kingdom Bacillati; phylum Actinomycetota; class Actinomycetes; order Streptosporangiales; family Streptosporangiaceae; genus Streptosporangium; species Streptosporangium sp. NPDC023825. Next base: position 44,118 of record NZ_JBFAAE010000004.1, read on the forward strand.
CCTGTTCACGATCGCGCTGAAGAACACGATCATCTACTCGGTCGGCGGTTTCGTCTTCGCCTTCCTGCTCGGTCTGCTGTTCGCGCTGATGCGGCTGTCGTCGGTGCGGCCCTACCGGTGGATCGCGGTCGCCTACATCGAGATCTTCCGGGGCCTGCCCGCCCTGCTGGTCTTCCTGCTCATCCTGTTCCTGCCGCTGGCCATCACCGGCTTCGAGGTGCCCGGCGGCACGTACGGCCAGGGCATCCTGGGCCTGACGATCGTCGGCTCGGCCTACATGGCCGAGACGCTCCGCGCCGGACTCCAGGCGGTGCCCAAGGGACAGATGGAGGCGGCGCGCTCGCTGGGCATGTCGTACTCGCGGGCCATGGTCAGCATCGTCATCCCGCAGGCCGTGCGCATCGTCATCCCGCCGACGACCAACCAGTTCGTGTCCCTTCTCAAGGACTCCTCGCTGGTGCTGTTCCTCGGCGTCTCCGGCGACTACGTCGAGCTCACCAAGTTCGGCAACGACACGGCCTCGACCTATGCCAACGCCACGCCCATCCTGGTCGTAGGTGTGACGTATCTACTGGTCACCATCCCGCTGGGTTACCTCGCGTCCCGGCTGGAGAGGCGACAGGCGAGGGGACGGTGACAGTGACTCCGACGACTTCGGAAGCGACCCCGGCGACCCCGGTGAACCACGCGGTCGAGATCCGTGACCTGCACAAGTACTTCGGGAAGAACGAGGTCCTGCGGGGCATCGACTTCGCCGTCGAGCCCGGCCAGGTGGTCTGCGTCATCGGCCCCTCGGGGTCGGGCAAGTCCACGCTGCTGCGCTGCGTGAACCTGCTGGAGCAGCCCACGTCGGGCAAGGTCGTCGTCAACGGCGTGGAGCTGACCCACCGCGACGTCGACATCGACGCCGCCCGCCGCGGTGTCGGGATGGTCTTCCAGCAGTTCAACCTGTTCCCGCACATGACCGTCCTGCAGAACGTGATGATCTCGCAGCGCCGGGTGCTGAAGCGGAATAAGGCGGAGGCCGAGCGGATCGCCAGGGAGAACCTGGAGAAGGTCGGCATTGGGGAGAAGTGCGACGCCTTCCCCGCCCAGCTCTCCGGCGGGCAGCAGCAGCGCGTGGCCATCGCCAGGGCACTGGCGATGAGCCCGGCGCTGATGCTCTTCGACGAGCCCACCTCGGCGCTCGACCCCGAGCTCGTCGGAGACGTGCTCACGGTCATGCGCAAGCTCGCCGAGGAGGGGATGACCATGCTCGTGGTCACCCACGAGATGGCGTTCGCCCGCGACGTGGCCGACCGGGTCGTGTTCATGGACGGCGGCGTGATCGTGGAGGACGGCAGCCCGGAGCAGGTGATCAGCGCTCCGCAGCACGAGCGCACCAAGACCTTCCTGCGCCGCGTGCTCGACCCGACGCACACCGACATCTGAGCTTCGCCGTGCACGGCCCGCGCCCGCCCGGCGCGGGCCGTACGCGTGCCGGGGGCAGGCGTGTCGCGGAGGGCGGGACGCGTGCCGGGGTACGGGGTGCCGAGAGGCGGGGTGGGTGCGCGGCGAGGGTCCGGGCGGAGCGGGACGCGTGCCGGGCGGGTGCGCGGAGGTCCGCGCGAGGGGCGGGACGCGGAAAGGCCGATGGGAACGACGCGCAAAGGCCGGTGGGAACGGTGAGGGGCGGGAACGGATCCCGGCCGGACCGCGGGTCCCGCGGGCCCGGCGAGACGTGGCGAGCCCGGGGGAGGCCTTTGGCGCCATACGGAGCTTCCCCGACCCCGTACGTTTTCTACTCGGCCTCCCCGCGGGCATCGCCGTCACCCACCGTAGCGGACTCGTTGCTCCAGGTGGGCAAAAAGGCGGTCCGAATATGATCGAGGACGAGATGTGATCAGACGATCGGCAGGCGTGACCAGGCGTGACCGGGGGCGCTCGGCGTGATCAGGCGTCGCGCAGCATGCACGTGAGACGCGAGGTGCACACCCGGCGGCCCTGCTCGTCGACGATCTCGATGTCGTAGGTGGCGAGCGTACGGCCGCCGTGGATCCGGGTGGCCACCCCGGTGACCAGCCCGGACGTGGCCGAGCGGTGGTGGGTGGCGTTGATCTCGACGCCCATGGCGATCCGCCCGGGGCCCGCGTGGATCGCCGCGCCCGTCGAGCCCAGGGTCTCCGCCAGCACGCACGAGGCGCCGCCGTGCAGCAGGCCGTACGGCTGGATGTTGCCCTCGACCGGCATCGTGCCGACCACCCGTTCGGCGGTGGCCTCGGTGATCTCGATGCCCATCCGGTCCACCAGCGTGTTCCTGTGCGATGCGCCGAGCGCCTCTTCGATGCGCCGGGCGGCTTCGTCGCGGTCTGTCACGGTCAAGGGGGCGTCTCCTGTAGTACGAGGTCAGGTTTTCTGTCGCACCAGGAGACTAGGCTTTCGGTGTGCCGAAGAGCGAAGCGACCCCCACTCGTCCGTGTCTCCTGCTGCTGGATGGGCATTCACTGGCCTATCGGGCGTTCTATGCCCTGCCGGAGGAGAATTTCTCCACCACCACGGGCCAGACGACCAACGCGGTCTACGGTTTCACCTCGATGCTGGTCAACGTGCTCCGCGACGAGCGGCCGACCCACGTGGCGGTCTGCTTCGACCGCTCCGAGCCGACGTTCCGCCACGAGGAGTACGCCGACTACAAGGCGAACCGGAGCGCGAGCCCCGACAGTTTCCGCAGCCAGATGAGCCTGATCCACGAGGTGCTCGACGCGTTGCGCGTGCCGCACCTGTCGCTGGCCGGATACGAGGCCGACGACCTGATCGCCACCCTCGCCACCCGCGCCGCCGAGCAGGACATGAACGTGCTGGTCGTCACCGGCGACCGCGACGCGCTGCAGCTCGTCGACGACCGGGTCACCGTGCTGATGACCCGGGTCGGCATCAGCAACATGACCCGGTTCACCCCCGAGGCCGTGCTGGAGAAGTACGAGCTCACCCCGGCCCAGTATCCCGACTTCGCGGCCATCCGCGGCGACTCCAGCGACAACCTGAAGAACATCCCCGGCGTGGGCGAGAAGACCGCCGCAAAGTGGATCCGCGAGTTCGGCTCGCTGGAGGAGCTGGTCAACCGCGTCGACGAGGTCAAGGGCAAGGTCGGCGACAAGCTCCGCGACCACCTCGACCAGGTGCTGATGAACCGGCGGCTCACCCAGCTGATCCGCGACGTGCCGCTGGAGCGCGAGGTCACCGCCCTGCAGATCGGCGCGCCCGACCGCGAGGAGATCGACAAGATCCTCGACACGCTGGAGTTCCGCGGCGAGATCCGTGACCGGCTGTTCAAGACGATCGGCTCGGCCGAGACGGAGGCGGAGGAGGGCTTCGACGTCGAGGTCGTCACCCTGGGCCCCGACGAGGTGGGCCCCTGGCTGCGCGCGCTGCCCGAGGGCCGGGCGGGCCTGGCCTTCAAGGGCGCGTACGGCAGCGGCACCGGCCGCGTCGACAGCATCGCCGTCGCGGCGGCCGGGGCGGGAGCCGGCGCGGGGGCGGGGCGGGCGGCGAAGGGCGGGCCCGGCGCCGCGTTCATCGACCCGACCACGCTCACCGAGGCCGACGAGGCGGCCCTGCGCGAGTGGCTGGCCGACGCCTCGAAGCCCAAGGCCGTGCACGACGCCAAGGGCCCGATGCTCGCGCTGTGGGCGCAGGGCATGGAGCTGCGCGGCCTCACCTGCGACACCGCGCTCGCCGCCTACCTCGCGATGCCGGGGCAGCGCTCGTTCCCGCTGGAGGACCTCGTACGGGTCTACCTGAGGCGCGAGCTGCGCAGCGAGGCCGACAACGGCGGCCAGGCCAGCCTCTTCGACGACCAGGACGCCGACGGCGCCCGCGACCTCGCCCTGCGGGCGCTGGCGGTCGGCGAGCTCGCCGACGCTCTGGAGGCGTTCCTGGAGCCGCTGGGCGGCACCCACCTCATGCGCGACGTGGAGCTGCCGCTCGTCACCGTGCTGGCCGAGCTGGAGCGGGCCGGCATCGCCGCCGACCGGGAGCACCTCAGCGGCCTGGAGGCCGAGTTCGGCGCCGCGGTCAAGCAGGCCGTCGAGGCGGCGCACGCCTCCGTGGGCGGCGAGCAGTTCAACCTGGGCTCGCCCAAGCAGCTCCAGGAGATCCTGTTCACCAGGCTCAACCTGCCCAAGACGAAGAAGACCAAGACGGGCTACACCACCGACGCCTCCGCGCTGGCCTGGCTCGCCGCCCAGACCGAGCACGAGCTGCCGACGATCATGTTGCGCCACCGCGACCAGGCCAAGCTGAAGGTCACGGTCGAGGGCCTGATCAAGGAGATCGCCGACGACGGCCGCATCCACACCACGTTCAACCAGATCGTGGCGGTCACCGGGCGGCTCAGCTCGGAGAAGCCCAACCTGCAGAACATCCCGATCCGCACCGCCGAGGGCCGCCGCATCCGGCAGGGCTTCGTGGTCGGCAAGGGCTTCGAGACCCTGCTGACCGCCGACTACAGCCAGATCGAGCTGCGCGTCATGGCCCACCTGTCCGGGGACGAGGCGCTGATCGCCTCCTTCGAGTCCGGGCACGACTTCCACATGGCCACCGCGGCCCGGGTCTTCGACGTCGAGCCGGAGAAGGTCACCGGGGAGATGCGGGCCAAGATCAAGGCGATGAACTACGGCCTCGCCTACGGATTGTCCGACTTCGGGCTGTCGGAGCAGCTCAACATCGCGGTCTCCGAGGCGCGGGCGCTCAAGGAGGAGTACTTCGAGGAGTTCGGCGGCGTCCGCGACTTCCTCAACGCGATCGTCGCGCAGGCCAGGAACGACGGCTACACCGAGACCATCCTCGGCCGCCGCCGCTACCTGCCCGACCTCAACAGCGACAACCGCCAGCGCCGCGAGATCGCCGAGCGGATGGCGCTCAACGCGCCCATCCAGGGGTCCGCGGCCGACATCATCAAGGTCGCCATGCTCAACGTGCAGAGCGCGCTGAAGGAGGCCTCGCTCGGCTCCCGGATGCTGCTGCAGGTCCACGACGAGCTCGTGTTCGAGGTGGCGCCCGGCGAGCTGGAGACCCTGCGGGAGCTGGTCACCGACCGGATGAACGCCGCGTACTCCCTGCGCGTCCCGCTGGCCGTCTCGGTGGGCGTCGGCCGCACCTGGGAGGACGCCGGGCACTGACGATCCCTTCCAGGAGGGGTTCCCGGGAGGGCCGCGACCGGTTCCGGGATGTCGGACTTCGTTGATTGGCCGGGCCTGTCCGAGTCTGTTCTAGGCTGGTGATCCAAGCCGAGAAGCTCGACGGGCGCGGGAGTTCTGTGCGGAGTCCAATCCCCCTGACGAAGATCATTTTACTGGCCAACGTGCTGGTCGTCGTGGTGGCGGTGGTGGTGCTCCTGGTGCTCCCGCCGCCCTCCGCGCCACCCGGCGCCGCCCGGCCGGGCGCGGCGAGCAGCCCGTCGCCGCCGCCGTCCGCGCCCCCCTCTCCGGCGCCCGACCTGCCCTCGGCCGAGCTGCCGCCGCCGATCACCGCCTCGGAGGAGTTCGCCCGGCAGGTGAAGGCCAACGAGGCCGGAGCGGTCCCGATCCTGATGTACCACCGGATCACCCGTAAGAGGCTGGCCTCCATCGACCGCACCCCCGCCCAGGTGCGCAAGGAGCTGGAGCGGCTCGCCAGGGACGGCTACGTGCCGGTCACCGCGCGGGAGTTCGCCCTCGGGAGGATGGACGTCCCGGCGGGCAAGCACCCGGTCGTGCTGACCTTCGACGACGGCCACCCCAGCCACTTCGCCCTCAACGCGGACGGCACCCCGGCCAAGGACACCGCGGTCGGCATCATCTACCAGGTGGCGGCGAAGTATCCCGGGTTCCGGCCCGTCGCCACCTTCTGGGTGAATCGGGACCCGTTCGGCCTGCGCGAGCGGAAGGACCAGGAGCGGGCCGTGCAGTGGCTGGCCTCGCGGGGCTTCGAGGTGGCCAACCACACCTGGGGCCACCCCCACCTGCCGAGCCTGTCCAAGAAGAAGGTCGCCGAGCAGCTCGTCAAGGTCGAGCGGCTGCTGAAGAGGCTCGGCGTTCCTCCCTCGGAGACGCTGGCGCTGCCGTTCGGCGCCATGCCCCGTAAAAGATCTACCGTGCAGAAGGGGAAATGGGGCGGAGTGTCCTACCGGTTCAAGGGCGTCTTCCTCGCCGGTGCCGAACCGTCGGTCTCGCCGTTCGTCAAGGACTACGACTGGCGCGCGATCCAGCGGATCCAGAGCAACGGCAGGAAGGGGGAGTGCCGCAAGTGGTGTTCCGAGTACTGGCTCGGATGGCTGGACAAGCATCCCCGTGAGCGCTATACGGCCGACGGCGACCCCGATCGGATCTCCATCCCTCGCGGGCTTCGAGGTAATATCAGGGCGGACCGGAGGCAGAAGATCAACGCCTATTAAGCGAGATCGTTATCCTTTCGGCACGCGGGCGCGTAGAGTCGTTGGATTGACCATACCCGTCTGGTCTCATATGCTGATCGCTGCGTTGTGGGCTCGCGCGCGTCTCGGACGGAGTGGGCTCGCGCTCGATCACGCCGATGAATTCTTCGGCTGACGGTAAGAGGCCTGCCGCGCGTTCGCCACATCGACATCTGTCCGCGTTCGGAGCAACTCCACACATGACGAGCAGCACTGAGGCCACCTCGAGCACCCCGCAGGTAGCGGTCAACGACATCGGCTCCGAGGAAGAGTTCCTCGCAGCGATCGACCTGACCATCAAGTACTTCAACGACGGCGACATCGTCGAGGGCACCGTCGTCAAGGTCGATCGAGACGAAGTTTTGCTCGACATCGGCTACAAGACCGAGGGTGTCATCCCCTCGCGCGAGCTCTCGATCAAGCACGATGTCGACCCGGCGGATGTCGTCGAGGTTGGCGAGCACGTCGAGGCCCTCGTCCTCCAGAAGGAGGACAAGGAAGGCCGCCTGATCCTGTCCAAGAAGCGCGCTCAGTACGAGCGGGCCTGGGGCACGATCGAGAAGATCAAGGACGAGGACGGCATCGTCACCGGCACGGTCATCGAGGTCGTCAAGGGTGGACTCATCCTCGACATCGGCCTGCGCGGCTTCCTGCCGGCGTCCCTGGTCGAGATGCGGCGCGTCCGCGACCTCCAGCCGTACGTGGGCCGCGAGCTCGAAGCGAAGATCATCGAGCTCGACAAGAACCGCAACAACGTGGTTCTGTCCCGCCGCGCCTGGCTCGAGCAGACCCAGTCCGAGGTTCGCCAGACGTTCCTCAACACCCTGCAGAAGGGTCAGGTCCGCAAGGGCGTCGTCTCCTCGATCGTCAACTTCGGTGCGTTCGTCGACCTCGGCGGCGTCGACGGTCTGGTCCACGTCTCCGAGCTCTCCTGGAAGCACATCGACCACCCCTCCGAGGTCGTCGAGGTCGGCCAGGAGGTCACCGTCGAGGTGCTCGACGTCGACATGGAGCGCGAGCGCGTCTCCCTGTCGCTCAAGGCGACGCAGGAAGACCCCTGGCAGCAGTTCGCCCGCACCCACCAGATCGGTCAGGTCGTCCCGGGCCGCGTCACCAAGCTGGTGCCGTTCGGTGCGTTCGTCCGCGTCGAGGAGGGCATCGAGGGCCTGGTCCACATCTCCGAGCTGGCCGAGCGCCACGTCGAGATCCCCGAGCAGGTCGTTCAGGTCGGCGACGAGATCTTCGTGAAGATCATCGACATCGACCTCGAGCGCCGCCGGATCTCGCTGTCGCTCAAGCAGGCGAACGAGGGTGCGATCGGCGCCGACGTCGAGTTCGACCCCACGCTGTACGGCATGGCGGCGACCTACGACGACTCGGGCAACTACATCTACCCCGAGGGCTTCGACTCCGAGACCGGCGAGTGGCTCGAAGGCTTCGACAAGCAGCGCGAGGAGTGGGAGCGGCAGTACGCCGAGGCTCAGACCCGCTTCGAGGCTCACAAGAAGCAGGTCGAGGAGGCCCGCAAGGCCGAGGCCGAGGCGGGCGAGGCCGCCCCCACGTCCTACTCCGGCGAGACCCCGTCCTCGGGTTCCACCGGCGCCTCCAGCAGCAGCAGCGGCTCCTCCGCTCCGGCGGCGGGCGCGCTGGCCTCCGACGAGGCTCTCGCGGCTCTGCGCGAGAAGCTCGCGGGCGGCCAGAACTGACGGTGCCGACGGCGCCGGGCTGACAACGCGGTAGAAGATCGAAGGAAGGGCCCCGCTCCGGCGGGGCCCTTTCCGCGTTCCCGGGACACTCCTCCATGGAATCCGGGCCCGGAGTCCATGAAGTTCGCGGGAGCGCTGGGACGGCTCCCGGACGGAATCCGCGGGAGCCGTCCCAGCGGTCCCGGGATGGAATCCGTAGGCCCTCTGAGACGGCTCCCCGTGGGACCGCTCCGCCCCCGGCCTCCCGCCCGGCCGCTAGGGTGACGCCGTGATCGTGATCGAGGTGGCGGAGCCCGAGGACGCGGGCGAGATCCTGACCGTGCAACGCGCCGCCTACGTGGGCGAGGCCCAGCTCTACGGCGACCCGTTCATCCCGCCGCTCGTGGAGTCGGCCGCCCAGGTCCGCAAGGCCGTCGAGACGGCCACCGTGCTCGTCGCCCGCGACGGGGCGAGGATCGTGGGATCGGTCCGCGGCCGGATGTCCGGCACGACCTGCCTGGTCGGCCGCCTGGTGGTCGCCCCCGACCGGCAGGGCGAGGGCATCGGCGGATCCCTGCTGGCGGCCCTGCACGACGAGGCCGCCACGGCACTCGCCTTCGACCTGTTCACCGGCCACCTGTCGGAGGGCAACCTGCGCCTCTACCGCCGCCACGGCTACCGAGAGACCCGCAGGGAGCCGATGAGCGACCACCTCACCCTGGTGCACCTGCGCAGGGAGCTGTAGGAGCCTCAGGCGCGTTCCCGCACGTCGTTCGGTGCCGAGTGAAGGCCGCGGCCCGAGGGGCGGCAGCGTGGCCTCCGGCGCCGCGAGGGCGGCTTCTACCGGCCTGCCGGAGTGCGCCGCCTGGCCGAGCCCGGCGCCGACCGCCCCGGAGCACGGCCCGTACGGCGTATGCTGCGGATCATGTTGAAGGTGGGGCTTACCGGCGGCATCGGGTCGGGCAAGAGCGAGGTCTCCCGTCGGCTGGGCGCCCGTGGCGCCGTGGTCATCGACGCCGACAAGATCGCCAGAGAGGTGGTCGAGCCGGGAACCCCCGGGCTGGCGCGCGTGACCGGCGTCTTCGGCACGGGTGTCCTGCACGAGGACGGTTCGCTCAACCGGGAGAAACTCGGCTCGATCGTCTTCGCCGACTCCGAGAAACTCGCCTCCCTCAACGCCATCGTCCACCCCCTCGTCGGCGCGAGGGTCGGCGAGCTGCAGGAGCAGGCGCCTCCCGGCAGCATCGTGATCTACGACGTGCCGCTGCTGGCGGAGAACAAGCTCGCCCCCATGTACGAGGTGGTGATCGTCGTCGACGCCTCCGACGAGGTGCGCCTCGCCCGGCTGATCGAGCTGCGCGGCATGAGCGAGCAGGACGCCAGGGCCAGGCTCGCCGCCCAGGCGACCCGCGAGGAGCGGCTGGAGATCGCCGACATCGTCGTCCCCAATGAGGGGACCCTGGAGGATTTGGAGGCCCGGATGGACGGCATCTGGGCCGACCTGACGGCCCGCGCCGGCGTCTGAGCGGGACGGCGTTCAGGGGCTCGGCGTGCGCACTGTTCGTCGCAGCGATCCTGCTGGAGCCGCCGATCCAGTTAGCCGCCCTGGACGGAGCGGCCCTGATGGTTGCCGCGTTCGCCTGGCGCGACCACTCGAAGCTCACTCTCGCGCTGTTCCCCATGGCAACTGCTCGTCTTCGTCGTCGGCCTGTTCCTGGTAGTGCCCACCCTGAGCCGGTACGGCCTGGCCTCGGCGATCACCTCGTGGGCCTCCCTTGCCACCCTGCTGTGGTTCGAGTGGTGCCGCCGCAGGGAAGCGCGGGTGCCGATGCTCACCTTCGTCGTGGCGGGGACGGCGCCGGTCGCGGTGGGTGACGACGCTGTTGCTCACGGTCTGAATAGGACGCGGATCATGCGGACGTCCTGAGGAAGCCCCTGAAGCCTCTCTTCCCGGGCCCTCGTTGACCTGCGATCACCCTGGTGACCATGTTGCGAAAGCCGACGTCTCACGCATCCGCCGGGCGATCTCTCTGGCTTCTGGGACTCCCATGGGAGAGAGAATGTCGAAAGCCGTTTTCCACTGGGTAGTGGCCTTTTCGGTGCTGCCGATTGCGTGTAGCGCATGGGCGAGATGGTCGCGAGCCAGACCTTGCCGATACCGGTCTTTGACGGTGATGGCTATGTCCAGAGCGGCATGTTGGTTCTCCAGCGCGGCCTGTTTTTCTCCGGTTTCCAGAAGGGCTGTTCCGAGATTCATCAAGATATCGCACTCAGCATACTGGTCTCCCACCTCCCTTATCTGAATAAGAGCCTGTCTGTGCTGTTTGATGGCCTCGGTATACTGTCCTTGTTGTCTGCGTATTCTGCCAATGTTGCTCATGGCGTTTGCTTCAAATCGTCGGTTTCCCACTGCTCTGTTCAGCAGGATCGATTGTTTTTGGAATTCCAGAGCCGTCTCCAGATCGTTCAGGATTTCGTGAACTTCGCCCAGAATTGCCAGCGTGTAAGCCTCGTCGTTTTGGTTTTCTGTCTTGCGGTCGAAGGCCAGGCAGCGTTCGAGACAGCGAAGCGCCTCCAGTGGGCGGCCCAACCGGAGATGGGCGATTCCCAAAGTGAACATCGCCGTCACCTCGCCCTGCTCATCGTCAAGCCGCTGGAACAATCCGATCGCCTCCAGGCAGCTCTCCATGGCCTGACGGAAGCCACCGGTCCAGAGCAGGCTGTATCCGATCCGGCCCAGGGCATAGCCCTCACCCTTTCGGTCCCCGATCGTCCGGCTGAGGTCCAGGGCCTGCCGTTGATACTCAAGACATTCGTCTATTTTCCCGGCAAACATGTTCGCCGCACCCAGGGCGTTCAGTATCCGCCCCTCTCCGTGCTGGTCGCCGGCCTCGCGGACAGCAGACAAGGCGGTCCGAAGAACCGTCAACCAATCATCGGTTCTATCCCTGAGGTAGAAGAAGTAGTCCAGCGCGTATGCGATCTGCCACGCGTAACCCGGCCATCCATGACTTGCCGCGTAATTTACAGCGGAAATCAATGCTGGATATTCAATGTCCAGCCATGTGGTGGCGGAACCATAATCGTCAAAGGCTGGAATGCCGCGCGAGGGGGGTTCCGAGACGAGCTTGATCTCGCTGTGGTCGGCATGCACCTGGTTCATGGCGGCTCTGGCGGTGTGCAGATACCAGTCGAACAGCCGGATCAGCGCGCCGTGCCGAGTCGCCTCTGCGTCTTCGGCCTCGCCTTGCTCGCGGGCGAACAGGCTCACCAGGTCATGGACGACGAAACGCCCGTCGGTGCCGTGCTGGACGAGGTGCGCGCCGATGAGCGTGTTGAGAGCGGCGTTCACGGCTCCGATGGACGAGCCTGTCAGGGCGATGACCTCGTCGACGCCGATGTCGGGGCCGGGGTGGACGCCCAGCAACCTGAAGGTCCGCCGGGCGGGTTCGGGCAGGCCTCTGTAGGACATCGTGAAAGCGGCCCGGACGCCTATGTGCGGGTCCTCCTCGATGTCCAGCGCCGTCAGCCGGTTCTCCCGGAGAAGCCTGGCCGTGAAGTCGGCGATGGGTAGCGTGGGCTGGCCTACCAGATGCGCTGCGGCCAGCCGCAGCGCGAGCGGGAGATATCCGCAGAGGTGAGCGAGTTCGAGTACGGCGTCGGTTTCGTCGCGGACCCGATCCTTCCCCAGGACGGCGACGAGCAGTGCCTTCGCCTCATCGGGTGAGAGCAGGTCGAGGGTGAGGGTGTCGACATCGTGCGTCGCCGTAAGCCCTCGCAGAGAGTCCCGGCTGGTGATGACGACCTTGCACAGCGACGAGCCGGGGAGTAACGGGCGTATCTGTTCCGGCTTGGCCGCGTTGTCGAGCACCACGAGCATTCGTTTGTCCGCGAGAAGCGATCGGTACATCGACGCCCGCTCGTCGGTCTCATGGGGGATCTGGTCCGTGGCGACCCCGAGCCCTCTCAGGAGCTGATGCAGCGCCTGCGTACCGGTGACCGGCTCTCCCTGGGAGTAACCGTGGAGGTTCACGTACAGCTGCCCGTCCGGAAACCGGTCCGCCACACGGTGTCCCCACCGCGTTGCGAGCGCGGTCTTCCCGATCCCGGGAGTGCCGGTGATAGCGGTGATCACCACGGCTGACGCACCGTTCCGATCCACGGAGAGCAGGAGGTCCAGACGTCGCAGACTCTCCTCACGACCGGTGAAGCGAGCGATGTCGGCCGGCAGTTGCCTGGGCACGGCCGTCGCGGGCGGTGCAGCGGGAGAGGGGGATACCGAAGAGGAGGGGATGGGCTCTTCCGAGGTGGTTTCAGCGGTCGGTCCACCCGCCAGAATCGACCGGTGGATCCGGGCGAGTTCCTCGCCCGGATCCAGTCCGAGTTCCTCGCGGAAGTGCTGCCTGGCGATCCTGAATTCCTCCAGTGCCTCCGCCGTGCGGCCGATTCGGTGAAACGCCCGCATCAGCTGACCCCGGAAGCCCTCGTGCAGAGGATGCTCAGCCACCAGCAGACGCAGTTCGCCGATCAACTCCGCGTGCCGCTTCAGGATGAGATCCGCCTCGATACGGTTGAAGACCGCGGCGATGCGTAATTCTTCGAGTGAGCTTCCTTCTGCGGCCTGAAATTCGGGTTGGGTGCCGTCGAGTGCGGGGCCGCGCCAGAGCGCCAGCGCTGTACGGAAGTGATCAGAGGCCTTCGCCGGATCCCCTCCGATCATGGCGGAGCGTCCCGCCGTTGTCTCGGTGAGAAAGACATCGAGGTCGGAGCCGCCCGGCAATAGCCGCAGGGAGTATCCGGTAGGCGTGCCCACCAGGGCGTTCGCGTCGTCGAGCAGGCGCCGTACGGACCACAGGTGATTGTGGAGCAGTCGCCGGCCGGTCGCCGGAATGGCTCCTCCCCACAGGGCCGTCAGTAATCGGTCGTGGGGGACGATCCGATTCGCCTGCAGCACGAGAAGGGCGAGCAATGTTCGTTGTTTGGGCCCCACGACGTTGACCGAACGCTCGTCGCGCCATACGTCGACCGGACCAAGGAGGCGAAGCTGTGTTTCGACTCTCCGTGCGGTCATTGCTGAGTGAAGTGGTGCGTGTGCGCCCCGCACATATTTCCTGCCCTGGACTGCTTCATACGTGACCCATCCCCTGTTTAATGCGCAGAATCCGACCGTATAGCAAGATCAAGACATTCTATACGACAAGATCAACAGCGCCGGCCGAGATGCTTACCGCGATCATCTTCGGCCGGGCTCTCCCATTTCCTTGTCCGGCCGGTTCAATCTCCCTTTCACGATGGAGGCACCGGTGGGGTTTCCCTTACCGAACCGTCCCTTCGCGCCGCCCCGGCGGCGCAGACCGAACAGACGGGTCACGACCACGGTCGTGACCGTCTCGGCCCTGGCGGCCTCGCTCCTGGTGTCGGGCGGTGTCCTGCCCGCACAGGCCGCCGATCCCGAACCCACTCCCTCGGCGCCGCTCCAGACGCCGTTTCCCCTCCCGAAGGACCCCGACGCCCCACTGCGCGCGGCCATCAAGGAGGCCAGGAAGCAGAACAAGCCGGTCGAGGCCATCGGGGCCTTCACCGAGACCTCGCGCACCTGGGCCTTCCCGGACGGCAGCCTGAAGACGGAGTCGTACTCGGGCCCCGCGCAGGTCAGGCAGGACAACGGCGTGTGGGCGTGGATCGACACCACGCTGGTGGAGAAGGACGGCGTCCTCAAGCCCAAGGTGGCCAAGGCCGACCTCGCCTTCTCTCTCGGCGGTGACGACGCTCCGTTCGCCGTGATGAAGCGTGACGCGGACCAGAGCCTCACCCTTTCCTGGGACGGGAAACTGCCCCGCCCGGTGGTGAAGGGCAACGTCGCCACCTACCCGGACGCCGCCGGACCCGCGGCCGACCTGGTCGTCACCGCCCTGCCCACCGGTTTCCGGCACGACGTGGTGCTGCGTGAGCGTCCCAAGGAGGCGCTGGAGATCCGCATTCCGGTGGAGTCTCCGGAGCTGACCCTCGCCATGTCCAAGCGGGGCGGACTGGAGCTCACCGACGGCAAGGACAAGGTCGTCGCCCAGGCGCCGAAGCCGGTGATGTGGGACAGCACCGGGGCCGGCGCGCGGGACCCCAAGGCCGTCACCGCGCCGCGCAGCGCTCCGATAGCCACCTCCGTCGTCGAGGACGGCGGCAAGCGGACGCTGGTCCTTAAACCGGACGCCGGCTGGCTGGCCGACCCCGCCACCGTCTACCCCGTTGTGGTGGACCCCACCTCCACGCTGACCGTCAAGACCGACACGCTGCTCTCCAGCGGCGCGGACTGCAACACCTACGACCAGCCGGGCGCGACGCTGCTGAAGATCGGCGCCGCCTATCACGGCTGCAACGGGGTGGACGCGGTCAACTACTGGCGCTCGTACCTGACGTTCGACGTCGCCGGCCTGGCCAACAAGCCCATCATCTCCTCCACCATGCAGCTGTGGCGCACCGAGTCACCCGGCTGCCACCAGCGCGGCGACGGCAGGGTGTACGCCACCAGGGTCAACACCGGCTGGACGCCGGGCAGGATGACCTGGTCCAACAAGCCCGCCAGTCTCGACTTCGTGACCACCCCCTGCCCGACCACGAACGTCCTCACGCCCGGCGTGATGACCTGGCCGATCACCAAGTGGGTGAAGGACTGGGCCGCGGGCCAGCCCAACTACGGCATCGGGCTCCAGGGCTCGACCGAGAGCGTCGACCGCTACAGCGGCTACTCGGCGGTCTTCCACTCCGCGGAGACCACCGGCACCGGCGCCACCCCGCCCAAGCTGATCACCCAGTACATCCTGCCGCCCGAGATCCCCAGGGTCACAGCCGAGTCGGTCGACTCGATGGACGGCGACCACGCGATCGTGCGCAAGAGCTCGGCCAAGGTCGGCTACAAGTCCACCTCCGTCGACGGAAGGAACATCGACTACTACGTCTCCGTGGTCGAGTCCACCGCGCCGCTTCCCTCCTGGACGACAGGCGGAGGAGAGATCGGGAAGTGGAGTTTCACCGACGGCACCGGAGGCATCGACTCCAGCGGCAAGGGCAACATCCTGACCTTCGTCGACGGACGCTACTCGTGGATCGACGGCAAGGACGGCAAGGCGCTCCTTCTCAACGGCACCGCCGGGACTCCCTCCCAGGCCTCGACCGAAGGTCCGGTGCTGCGGACGGACAAGAGTTTCTCCGCGGCCGGTTGGGTCAGGCTGGACGTCGGGACCAGCACGATCCCGCTGATCAGCCAGAACGGAACCGTCAACAGCGCCTTCAGCGTCGGCTACGACTCCACCGCCGGCAAGTGGAACATGCAGATGTACCACGACAACACCGCCACCAGCCCGGTGACGGAGATCAAGTCCTCCACGACGGCGTCGATCGGCACCTGGACCCACCTGGCCGGTGTCTACGACGCCGTCGCCAAGAAGATCCGCCTGTACGTCAACGGCGTCCAGGCCGCGGAGGCCGACCACACCGTCACACCGTGGCAGGCCGACCGGTCCTTCGAGCTCGGCAACGGCAGGCGCGGCGGCTTCGCCTACTCCTCGGTCAAGGCCGCCTATGACGAGATCCGCGCCTACGACCGCGCCCTGAGCCCCACCGAGATCCAGTGGATGCTCAACCTCACCCCGCCCACCAACGCCAACCTGCCCTCCGGCCAGGCCGCGTCCATCACCTACGACGTCAGCAACGTCGACAGCTTCAAGTTCTCCGTCAGGGCCTGCATCAACGGGGCAACCCCCATCACCTGCAGCGAGAGCCCGTACTACCGCATCACCACCGACGCGCCGTACGTTCCCACGGACGCCGAGACCGGTATGGCCGACCCGACCAGGCCGATCCTGTCGGGCATGGTCAACCGCCCCTCGGGCGGACCGGTCACCGCCAAGTACTTCCTGTACGACAACGCCGGCACGCCGATCGGATCGAGCCCGCTGGGCGCGAGGTCGGTCAACGGCGGTGAGCGCGCGTCGTTCCAGGTGCCGGAGAACACCGTCCAGGCCGGTCGCACCTACAAGTGGCAGATGCAGGCCTGCGTCGTCGGCAGCGGCACGTCACCCGACCCGGACCCCAACCCGACCCCGACGCCCACACCCACGGTCACTCCCACACCCACGGTCACTCCCACTCCGACGGTCACCCCGACGCCGACGCCGACGGGAGACACGACCCCTCCCACAATCGTGAGAACCGTCCCGGCCAACGGCGCGACGGAGGTCGAAGCCTACGCCGACGTGGTGGTGACGTTCAGCGAGCGGGTGACGGGTGCCCAGATGGAGGTCATCGGCTACAACCCCGAGTTCTCCATGCCGGTATCCGGCACGCCGGTGATGGACGCCACCGGCAAAATACTGACCCTCGATCCCTACATCCTGCAGGAGGATATGCGGTACGTAGCCAAGGTGACCGGCGCCAAGGACCTCGCCGGTAATACCATGGCGCCCTACCAGTGGACGTTCTACACCCCCGGCGGCCAGGCCCCCGCGGCCTCGAAGTCGAACGCCACATCCTCGGCCCGGGAAAGCGCGGCAGCGACCGCGCAGGATGAGGGCGTGGAGGAAATCTGCACGGCCAAGACCGCCTCTGTCAGCTTCACCACCCCGGGTACTCCCACGGACCCGCCTGCCGAGACCGTCAACCACCTGACGCTGCTCAAGGACAACTTCGTCATCAAGACCGCCAAGGTTGATCCGACGGCCTGTGACGGTTCGCCTTGCACGGTGACCGACTCGACCGTTATGCGGATCGGTGGCAGCGGTGTCGACAAGACAGCTGCAGTGATCGGGTTCAGGCTCGACGAAATCCCAGATGGCGCAGCTATTTCCGAGGGAATTCTTAAACTTGGAACCCCGGCCTGTTCTAACAGTGTCTGTCCGCAGGATGCGGTCATTACAGCGGTTCCGTTGAACGGTCAGGTCACTGCTGAGACCAAGGGTTCCGATCTGGCTGCTGACGTGAATCCGAACTCTATCTACTCTCTGCCGATTAATGCTCTGCAGGCTGACATTGCTGGCAGTCCATACGCGTGGCTTATGCTTACCTCCAATAAAGCCGAAGTAATTACCTTTGCGCAAGCCGACGCCGTCGAACCGCCCTCGCTGGCTCTCACTTATCTTCCTCCTGGTCCGCCCAGCAAGGTTCTTAACCTGACGCTTAAGCCAGGAGACGCAGGCGCCATCGGCAGTTGGGGCCTCCCTGAGGACAATGGAAGCGTCACTTTCCTCGACGGATATGACATCGAAGTGAGTTCGGCAGGTACTGTCGTCAAAACCCTTGAGGCCACTGACCCTGCAGTTGTGATCACTGGTCTGACTAATGGCACTACTTACATCGTTAAGGTGCGTTCTCGTACGGCTTTCGGGACTAGTGACTGGGAGAGCGCTCAAGTCATACCGAAACCCTTGCCGCCCGTAACGCCGCCCGTCGGATCCACTCGGCCATGTGACACATGGCAGTTCAAAGATGCCATCGGCGACTGGTACAAAGCTCAAGACGCGGTCTTAGAGGGAAGTGCCGCCAATGTCTGGGACGACCCGAATGGGGCGCCAAGTAGCGCTCTTGCTGCCAAACTCTCTCTAGTTAACTCAGCGTTAGTTGAAGAGAAGCAAGCCATGGAGATGGGAGGGGTAAGTCGAAGCAATTCGACCGTTGCTGTGCATGACATGATCGTCCAGGAATCAGTGGACGACATGGTGAGGGTAACCGTCAAGGTTGAGCGCAAATGGGATCTCACAAGCCAGTCCAGCACTGCTCGGACAAGTGGGCAGGTCGAACCTCAAAATTCCCAATTCATCACCGTTTTCGCCTTCCATAGATGCGGCGAAGTAACCTACGAAAATGTTCCATTCGAAGTCGAGGAGGATTCGACTGATTTTAATGACGGAGGGACGGGACACGCGGGAAGCCCCATTAGCCCAGCGGGAAAACTTTTCAATCATGAATGCAAAAGTGGGTGGTGCGAGCTGAATCTGTCAGGCTGGGACTACCGCATTAAGGGACTATGGTTTACGGCTGGAGGAAGCCTTAGGTGGCGAGGGCATATGGGAAATACTGGTGCCGCAAAACCCGTATACGGCACTATCTCGGCAAGTATGTCCGTCATCGTTTCTTCATCCTTTGAAAAGGATAAGATAAATAAGCTTATTCTAAAGAATCTGCAGCCTACACTGGCTACGACAATCAACCTTAAGAAAGTTTCCGGGACTCCTTCGATCTCCTGGCCGCCAGGTATGAGCCCGACAGAAGGTGATGATAGCACTGGAAGCGTGTCGCTTTCTGGGCATGCTGCAGGCCGTGAGATCAAATATCCTAAAGTACAGCCGGTAACATTCCAGGCAGAGTGTGGTGATGTGTTCTGCGTCGGATACAGTAAAATAATGCAGACGGTTTCTTCTACCATCTATCTTCTTGGTTCATGCAAGAAAAAGGATGGGCCGATCAAGCCGGAAGACTGTAAGCGTGGTGCATTCCAGCCAATTAACGTAGTCCCAGCTTGGCAATGGGCTTGGACTACGCTATAGGGTAGTTCCAGTTCAAAGACGGGGTTGAGCTGCTCTTTAGAAAAGCCCTCTCTTTAGGCTGGATGGTTATGAAACGAAGGTGGGGGTCGGGGAATTCTTCTCCGACCTCCGTCTTTGCGTAAAGCTAAAATGGGGTGTTCGGCCACATCTCTTTGAAGCTTGCGCGTTGCCTTATTGTGAATTGAATCCTCCTCGTCTTGAAGGATTTTGCAATGAGGTGATCTCGGCGAGAACAGGCCAAGCATCTGCGGTGTTAAGTCGTCAAGCGTCATTGACGCGCACGAACCGGGATAGGTCGAGATGTCCCTGAAATGAGCGTGGAGCTCCCGGTGGAAGAGGTCTCACTAACAAAATCCTCGACGGGAAAGCTCCACGTGATCACCTATCGTGCCACGCTCGACGTCTCCCGGGACCTGGTTGGCCATGTCGCAACCCTCCTGGCCGCCGAACGCCGGCGCGGCACCCGCGCCGACACTCGGGCACTGACCTGCTTCGGCTAAGTTGTTCTGTTCCTGCGCTGGTTTCGCCACCGCACCGACCCCACCGCCTTGATCCGCGACCACCACGTCTCCCGTGCCACCGCCTACCGCTACCTGGATGAGGCCATCGAGATCCTGGCCGATCAGGCACCCGACCTGCACCAGTGCCTGCGCCACGCCCATACCCAGGGACTACCCCGCCTGATCTTGAACGGCACCGTCATCGCCACCGACCGCTGCTGTGAGAAGACCACCAGCGTCAACGGCGACAGCATCGACCTGTGGTATTCGAGAAAGGCCCACCACCATGGCGGCAACATTCAAGCGCTGTTCGCCCCCGACGGCATGCCGTTGTGGGTCTCCGACGTCGAGCCCGGATCGATCCACGACCTCACCGCCGCCCGCACCCACGTCCTGCGGGCTCTGCATCCTGCCTGCGCCCGCGGCCTGCCCGTCCTGGCCGACCCCAGCTACGACGGCGCCGGGGTCGGCATCCGCACACCCGTCCGGCAACCCGCCGACAGCAACGTCCTTGATGTCGGCACCCGCACCCGCAACCTGCTGCTGCGCGCCATGCGCTGCCTGGGCAAACGCGGCTTCGCTCTTCTCGCCCAACGCTGGCGCACCCTGCAACACATCACCGCCAGTCCCAGCAAGATCGGCGAAGTCGCCCGTGCCGCCCTTGTCCTCACCCATTTCGAGCACGGCAGACTCATTTAAAAGTCGCTGAGATCACCTCAGTGACTGGGTGTTTTCGTCAGAGATTGGTGTGCTAAACCAAAGCCAATACCCGACTGTTAAAATGGTCGAGTATTTGATCCTCGAGAAAACCGGGTTCCCGGTACTACATTCGTAGATCTTGATTCGTTTAGCTTCGCCATGAGACGTAGTCGGTCCATCGTCGGTGCGTGACGTGTGCTCTGACCTACGATCTCATCGTGTCCTGGGAGAGGGAACTGACCGCGCTGACCGCGCGCATCGCTGGCCCCCTGTTCACCCGACCCGAACCACGGCAGGCCTTCGCCGACCTGGTGCGCGCCCTGCTGGCCGACGTGCCGCGTAAGAACTCCTGGCAGCTGGCCGACCACATCGGCCACACCAGCGCCCACCGGTTCGAGCACCTGCTGGATCGCGCGAAATGGGACGTCGACGCCCTGCGCGACGAGGTCCGCTCCTACGTGATCGCGCACCTGGGCCGCACCGACGGGGTATTGATCGCCGATGACACGGCCGCGATCAAGAAGGACGAGGCGTCGGTCGGCGTGGCCGACCAGTACTGCGGCGCGACCAGCCAGGTGGAGAACTGCCAGGTCATGCCCCTGCTCACCTACGCCTCGGACGCCGGGCACGCCTTCGTCAACCGGCGCCTGTACCTGCCCGAGCCCTGGGCGCACGACGCTGAGCGCCGCGGCAGGGCCGGGGTTCCCCAGCACGTGGTCTTCCGCACCAAGCCCCAGCTGGTGATCGACATGCTCACCGAGGAACTCGCGGCCAGCACCCCGTTCCGGTACCTGTGCGCCGATGCGGGCTACGGCCGCGACCCGCACCTGCGCGCCTTCTGCCATGAGCGCACCCTTGGCTACGTCATGGCAGTGCCGGTCGACCTGCCCTTGGTCGCCGTGCGCGGCGGCACCGAGCCGGTCGGACACGTGCTGGATCGCATCCTGTCCCTCGGACAGGCCGGGATCTGGGAGCGCCGCTCGTGCGGGACCGGCACCAAGGGGATGCGCGTCTACGACTGGAGCGCGGTGTCGGTCACCGTGGCCGGGCAGGCACCCGCGCCCGGATACGCGCACACCGTGTTGATCCGCCGCTCGGCCTCGGCTCCGTCGGAGGTGGAGTTCTTCTTGGCCCACGCGCTGACCGGCACCGCGCTCCCCGAGCTGATCGACGCTGCCGGGATGCGCTGGAAGATCGAGGAGAACAACGAGCACGGAAAAGACCTGCTCGGCCTGACGCAGTACCAGGTCCGTAAGTGGACCCCGTGGCACCGGCACGTCACCATCACCATGCTCGCGCTGGCGTTCCTGGCCGTCACACGTGCCGCCCTGCCCGCCGACGCCGACGAGGTCGCGGGCGAGGGAAAAGACCATCGGCCTCTGGAGGCGTTACCGCGCTGAGGATGCTGCGACTCTCGCTGGCCGAGATCCGCCGTGTCCTGGCCTGGTCATATTTTCGGCGGCTTCACCAGACCCGTGCCCTGATCAGCCATTATCGAAGACGCGGTGACCCACTCCCAGCGAACCTACGAATGTAGTACCGGTCAGTCGAACTGGTTCAACTTCACTGCGGTGAGGAAAGCACTCCACTCGCCTGGTGTGAAGGCGAGCACCGGGCCCGCAGGGTTCTTGCTGTCGCGGACGGCGACGGCCCCCGGGAGGTTTCCGGCGACCTCGACGCAGTTTCCGCCGCTCCCTCCGCTGAGGGAGCTCTTCTTCCAGACGGCCTGAGAGAGGTCAGGGCCGGTCAGGTCTGCTGCTTCCATTGGTCCCTCGCTTCTTTGATCATCTCTAGCGACTGTCCGGGACGATGCGCCTCTGCTCGGATCCTGTCATATCTGTCCCAGACGACGCCCACCAGATTGTGTTCCGCCGACACTTCACCTGCTCCCGCTGACTCCACAGAGACGGCGGTCGGCGCGTCCGTCAGCTGGGCGAGCACGAACCCGGACATCAGGCCGGTCGTGCACGAGGTGTCGTGCGGAACGATCTGCACCGTCACGTTCTGGCGGCCGGCGACAGTCACGAGGTGGTCGAGCTGCTCGCACATGACTTCCGGGCCTCCGATCGGTCGGCGGAGCACCCATTCGTCGAGGAGGGCCCACAGGACGGGCGGGCTGTCCTTTTTGAGGATGAGTTGCCGTCGCATGCGGGCGCCGACCTGCTCTTCGACCTCCTCCTCCGAGCCCGCCAGGTCGCCACGGAAGACGGCTCGCGCGTAGTTCTCCGTCTGGAGCAGGCCGGAGACCAGTAGCGGGTCCCAGCTTCGCAGCACGCGGGCCCGGGGCTCGATCTCGTCGGACCATCTGAGGAACCAAGCCGGCCCGGTGGGGGCGGTGATGTTCCGGCAGAGGTGGGTGAAGAGGTCGTCCGTCTTGAAGAACCTGTCGCAGTCGGCCGCCAGCTTGGTGCCGGGCCTCCGGTTGCCGGTCTCGATGTGCCCGATGAACGACGACGAGACGCCCAGGTGATCACCCAGCCGGGCCTGCGACAGGCCCGCCTCCCTGCGGGCCCGCCCCAGCTCGCGGCCGAAGCGCTGAGCCGGTGTCAGACGTGGGTCGAGATCGTTTCCCATGCTCACCTCTCAATCGTCGCGATGACGTTGACCGTCGAATGAACGACAAACGTCTACAGCCTGTGTGGCTTTTTGTCGTCAATTCGTCGACCGATCTGTTCTGCAACGGCAGCATAACTGTGGGCACTCTATAGGCCAAGACTTTATCCGGGCGATGTAAGGGAACTAAAAGGACAATTCGCCTGGTTAATGGAGTCATTGGGGCAGGCGAATTGTCGACGCCTGCGCCCTCACAGGAATGGCGGTGATCCGATGGGTGCCGAGACGGTTCCCGCGCTCGGTCTGCTGGGCCGGGTGGATCTGCCCGGGGTGGCCGGGTCGGTTTCCACGGCCCGGCGATACGTGCGGAGCGTGTTGGAAGACTCGGGTCAGCTTGATACGTACGACGCCGAGCTTCTGGTCAGCGAGCTGGTCTCAAACGCGGTCAGGCATTCGGAGTCGGGACGCGCCGGAGGCCGGGTGACGGTCGTGGTGGCGAACCTCGGCGACGTCATCCGGATAGCGGTGATCGACGAAGGGTCTTCCACTTGTGTACCCGTGCTTCCGTCCGAGCCTGACGAGGAGGCCGAGGGTGGTCGTGGGCTCTGGCTGGTCAGCGAGGTGGCCCTGTCGTGGGGCTGGTACGAGGGTGCGGCAGGGCGCAGGCGCGCCGTCTGGTTCCAGCTGGCCCGGCGATGACCGGCACACCGGACGGCGCGAAACCCGGGACGATAGCCATCCTCATCGCCCGGTACGGCAGGCACTGGCTCATCTCCGAGGCGGTCGGTGGAGGCTACTACGCCGTACGCCGCCACAGCCTGTCCGAGGAGGTTCTCGAAAGGAGGAGCCTGTCTAACGTGATGTGTGCCGGCACCCTTGGAGAAATGGCGCGCCGCCTGGCGGTCGAGAATGAGCGTGAGGGGCGAGTGCCGGGACAATGATCCGGGAGGCGGGGGTGGGAAGGCTCTTTTCGAGTTCGGCCGCGGTTCTTCGCGTACGGACGGCGCGGCAGGCGAGCCGAATTGCGATCCTCGGTCGTTCGAATGCCCGACAAAGCTTCCGAGTACGCCGGTGCGCGTCTGGCGAATTCAACCCGTTCCCCGGAAAACAAAACCGTGAGCGTTCGGGTTTTGACCGGCCCGGGTCCCTGCGAGCGGGGACCAGGCCGGTGGGCAGGGCAGCGGGGCGAGGGAGTCCGGGAGCGGGTTACGAGACCTTGGAGGAGGGAGCCACCCAGGTCTTGCAGGAGCGAGGGTCTGAGGTGGAGTAGCCCCGCTTGGTCCAGTAGGCGACGTTGGCGCTCTTGCCGAAGTAACGATCCTTGCCCTTGGGGGCGTCGGCATCGGCCTTGGCCAGGTCCAGCAGGCGCCGGGCGTCCTTGGCGGGGTAGCCGAGGGCGTGCCACACGCCCTTCGCGGTGATCCCGCCCAGGCACTTCGCCTGAAGGCTGTAGCGGCGGAGCTGCTCCTGGATCTCCTTGTCGTCGTCGGCGTGCAGGGCGTTGTAGCCCTCCCTGATGTCGACCATGCTCTGCACGTACTCGCCGTAGACGGAGCTCAGCTCCGCGAGAATCGGAAGGTCATCGGATGCTTTGATCCAGTCGGGACGGATGTGTACGGAGATGCCGGTTCCGAAGCAGGTGACCGCCTCCGACCTGGCGGGGTCCATCCTTGCTCCGAAGCAGTAGCGCTCGTACTTCTTCTCCAGAGCGGCCCCCGTCATCTCCAGGCTGGGCGGCACGAACGACAGGTCGGCCTCCTTCAGGTAGGGGCCCCAGGCGTCGTTCATGCAGGTGACGAGGGCTTTGACGTGCTTCTTGACCGAGGCGAGGCTCTTGCCCTTGGCGGGTCTGTCGGCGCACCCCGCGGCGGGGAGCTTGCCGGCGGTGTAGAGGGAGTTGCCGGTCAGGAGCGGGGCGTCCTCGACCGGATATGCGAGGGCGGCGGCCGTACCGGGGAGGAGCAGGACGGAGGCGACGGCCGTCGCCATGATCACGCGGATTTTCATGGTCATGGACATTAGGGCATATGTCTGATGTTCGTCCGGTCGTCTAATTCATTTGCCCGTGGACCAGGAGTGAAGAAATGATCGGGCATGGCGATGACACCGGAACTGCTCGCCTACTACGAGCAGGACAAGGAAGACGGCAGGCTCCGTGCGGGCCGCGGACGGCTGGAGTTCTGGCGGACGCAGGACGTGCTGCGCAGGGCGCTGCCTCCGGCTCCGTCCAGGGTGCTGGACGTGGGCGGCGGCACCGGGGTGCACGCGGAGTGGCTGGCCGCGGACGGGCATCGGGTCGAGCTGATCGACCTCATGCCGTCGCACGTGGAGCGGGCGGCGCGGCTGCCCGGGGTGACCGCGCGACAGGGTGACGCCAGGCAACTGCCGCTGCCCGACGAGAGCGTGGACGCGGTGCTGCTCCTCGGCCCGCTCTACCACCTCGCCGACCGTGCCGACCGGGTCCGCGCGCTGGCCGAGGCGGTACGGGTGGTGCGGCCCGGCGGCCTGGTGGCCGCCGCGACCATCAACCGCTACGCGGCCGTGCACGACATGGTCTACCAGGGGCTGTACCTGCAGGAAGAGCCGAGGGAGACGGTGAACGCGGTCCTGGTGGACGGGGTCCTGTCCGGCCCGGGCATCGACTTCACCGCCTACATGCACGACCCCGACGACGTCCCGGCCGAGTTCGCCGACGCGGGACTTCCCGACGTCGCCCGCTACGGCGTGGAGGGAGCCTTCTGGCTGTACGGCGACGTCGGCGACTGGCTCGACGACCCCGAGCGCCGCGCTCTCATGCTCGACGCCCAGCGCCGCCTGGAGTCGGTCCCCTCCCTGCTGGGCGTCAGCGGCCACGTGCTCACCCTCGCCCGCAAGGCGTCCTGACCCGGTTGACGATCACTGTTCTGCTCGCGACGGCACCGTCGCCCCGATGGAGATGTCTTGTCGATCCAGATCGTCCCGCCGGCCGATCCCCACCCGGGCGCGTCCAGCCGCCGCCTGGTGTGGCCGGCCTCCGACGGCGACGGAGTCCCGGTTCCCCGGTGGTGGCGGCAGAACGCTCAACTGCCGCCACCGGCGACGGACCGGTCCGAGGCGACAGGACGCCGGTCGGGCGACCACGGAGCGTCCTGCCGCCGGTGACGGCTCAGCCGACGACGCGGAACCGGATGCTCGTCGCGTGCGGCACGTGATTCAGGGCGATGCGTTCCAGCCTGACGTTGGTCCCGCCCGGGTGGTCGAAAAGCCGGACGCCGTCGCCCAGCATGACGGGCGCGACGAACACGAGGATCTCGTCGAGCACGCCCGCCTCGAGGCACTGCCGGGCGACGTCGGCGCCGAGGATGTTGACGTACTTCTCACCCGCGGCGGCCTTGGCCGCGGCGACGCCGCTGCCGAGGTCGTCGACGAAGGTGACACCCGGTACGGGCGTGTCCGGGATGTGGTGGGTGAGCACGAACTGCGGCCCGGTCCACGCTCCGCCGAACGGCTTCTCCTCCTTGCCGGTGCCCCGGTGGGGGTCGTCGCCGCGGAAGGTGCGGTTGCCGACGAGAAGCGCGCCGATCTCGCCGACGAGCTCGTCCACCGCCGGGTCGGGGCCGAGGTGCTCGGTCAGCCAGGACATGTCACCGCCCGGACCGGCGATGAAGCCGTCCAGTGACATGGTGACCGAATACAGCGTCTTGCCCATGAGGTGCCTCCGTCGGGATCGATTGTGGTCGACCCGTTCTGAGACGGCGGATCGCGCGAGAACTCATCGGTCTTCGGAGGACAACGTCGTGGGGAGGGCGAACGCCGGGAACAGGCTCAGATCGTGGAAGGCGACGACCTCCGCGATCCGGTCGTTCTCGATCCGCAGCACGCCGATCCCGAAGGCGCTGTGGACGGGCTCGCCGGGGCGCCGTACGTAGGCCGCCGCGGCCGGCTGCCGGTTGGCCCGGACGGGCAGCATCCGGAACCGGCCCACGTAGTCGGGCGAACCGGCGTCCCAGCTCTCCGCCAGCGTCGCCACGACCGCGTCGCGGCCCCGGAACCACATGGGCCACGGGGGCATCTCCGCCCGTACGTCCTCGGCCAGCAGGTCGGCGACCGCGGCGAGGTCGGCGCGTTCCATCGCGTCCATGTAGCGCCGCAGCACCGCCCGCTCCCGCTCGGTGGGCTCCGCCGACGGCGCCCAGTCCAGGCGGCGTTCGGGCAGGTGTTCCCTCAGCGTCGCACGGGCCCGCTGCAACGCGCTGTTCACCGACGCCACGCTGCCCTCCAGCAGCGCCGCGGTCTGCTTGGCGGGCCAGCCGAGCACGTCGCTCAGGATCAGTGCCGCCCGCTGCCGGGGCGGCAGGTGCTGGAGCGCGGCCAGGAACGCGAGCTCGATCGTCTCCCTGGTGACGACCATGGAGTCCGGCTCGGTCTCGCTCGGCGCGACCGGCTCCCACAGCCGGTCCGGGAACGGCTGCAGCCACGCGATGTCGGCAGGGGGCGGCAGCGCGGCACCCGGATCCGACGGCCCCGCCAGATGGCGGGGGAGCACCCGGTGCGCCCGGCCGTCGAGGGCGTCGAGGCACGCGTTCGTCGCGATCCGGTACAGCCAGGCCCGGAACGACGAGCGCCCCTCGAAACCGCCGAGGCTCCTCCACGCGCGCAGGAACGTCTCCTGCGTCAGGTCCTCCGCCTCGTCGAACGAGCCCAGCATCCGGTAGCAGTGCACCCGCAGCTCACCCCGATGGCGCTCGACGAGCGCCGCGAACGCGGGCTCGTCACCCGCCCGCGCGGCCGCCACCGTCGCTTCGCCGTCACCCACGCCCACCCGACCGCCCTCCGCCCGCGTCTCGACATCCGGCACCTCGGCACCTCGACATCCCGGCACCTCGACATCCCGGCACCTCGGCACCTCGACATCCCGGCACCTCGACATCCCGGCACCTCGACATCCCGGCACCTCGACATCCCGGCACCTCGACATCCCGACATCTCAGCACCTCGGCCACCGGCCGAACCTGGCAGGAACCCTACGACAGGGATACGACAGAGATCCGGTCAGAGATCCGGCGGGGACCCGCGCCACCGCGAACGCACGCCGCCGCCGTGTCGGTCCGTCAGGTGAGCCGCCGGCGGGTCCTACCATGAGAGAGTCCGTATCTCACGAGGAGGTTGATCATGTCGTTCCCGCCACCCGGCATGGTTCTCGGCGACGCCTCGGCGCGCACTTCCTCGCGGGAGGCCGCCACAGGCTGATCGCCCGCGCCGAAGTGCTCTTCATGACCATCACTGGTTCGATCATGAGGAGCCCGAGTGCTCAAGATCTACTGGACCGAGGACGGCGAGGCCCGGTCCGCCCGCTGGCGTTCCGAGAACGGCTCGCCGCCGCCCGCCCGCGTGGTGATCGCCGACGACCGCGTCACCGCCGACGCCGCCTGCCGCCTGGTCCGCGAGGGTGCCGCGCTGCTGTGGCGCGGTGACTTCCACAACGCCCGCCAGCTCCTGCGCGCCATGGCGCGACGCGCGGAACGCCGTCCGTCCAAGGCTCCGCTCTCTCCCGCCGACGCCTTCCACCTGCACCGGCAGGCGCGCTCCCGGCGCGCTCGCACGCTGGGCGGGCTGCTGGTGCCGCTCGATCACGACCACGCCGTCCCCCTGCGGCGCGCCCCGGACGTCCGGCGGGCCTGCGCGGAGGTCTACGGCCCCGGCGCGGGACCGTCGGTGACGTCGCTGCCCGAGCTGCTGGGCATCGTCGGGGCCCACGAATGGCGTGCCAAGGGTGTCGAGATACCCGCGCTGGGCGGCCGCGTCCATCCGCACTACGGCGTCTTCTCCCCGGTCCGGGGCGAGTACGCCGACCTGGTGGCCCGGGCACCGCTTCCCTCCCGGTCCGGGGCGTTCGACATCGGCACCGGGACCGGCGTGCTCGCCGCGATCCTGGCCCGCCGGGGCGTCGAGCGCCTCGTGGCCACGGACCGGGACCCGCGCGCGCTGGCCTGCGCCCGGGACAACCTCGAACGGCTGGGACTGGCCGGCCGGGTCGATGTCGTGCACGCCGACCTCTTCCCCTCCGGCCGCGCGCCGCTCGTCGTCTGCAACCCGCCGTGGATCCCGGCCGAGCCCGCCTGCCCCGCCGACCACGCGGTCTACGACCCCGGCGGCCGCGTGCTGCGCGGCTTCCTCGACGGGCTCGCCGGGCACCTGGAACCCGGGGGTGAGGGCTGGCTGATCCTGTCGGACCTGGCCGAACACCTCGCCCTGCGGACCCGCGCCGAGCTTCTGTCCGCCTTCGAGACCGCGGGCCTGCGGGTCGTGGGCCGGCTGGACACGCGGCCGAGGCACCCGCGCGCCCTCGACAGGACCGACCCGCTGCACGCGGCCCGCTCCGCCGAGGTCACGTCCCTGTGGCGGCTCGTCCCGCTCGCGGCGAGGTAGCCGGGAGGTCGGCGGATCCTCCCGTACGGCGAAACGGGTGTGCTCCGGCGATCGGGGCACACCCGTTTCCCGCGAGGAGGCGGGGAAGGCTAGAACCAGCCGCGCTTCTGGGCCATGGCCTGCAGGCCGCCGCGCAGCGACTGCTCCACCTGGCCCGGGTGGTCGTCGTAGCGGACGGTGAAGCGGCTGTAGGTGTCGTGGCTGGAACCGAAGCTGCCGCGCTTGTCGGCCTCCAGGATGATGTCCATCGCCTGGGGGCCGGCGATGAAGGTCAGCTCCAGCTCGTTGAAGTGCCGGCGGTACTCGTGGCCCGCGTAGTACTCGATCTCCTGGAAGAACGGCATCTGCGAGCCGCGCAGGGTACCCCGCTCCAGGTCGGCCTTCTTGAAGCGGAAACCGAGGTTGTCCAGCGCGCCGAGGACGTGGTCCTGGGCGGGCAGCGGGTTGACGAACAGCGGGTCGAGGTCGCCCTTGTCGAGCGCGCCCGCCAGGGCGAGCTCGGTGGAGACGCCGAGCTGCATGCCGCGCAGCGGGTGGCCGCCGATGGCGCTGATCGGGGTCTCCCAGGGGACCTGGATCTCGAAGGGGGCCGACTGCGGGGCGCCCGCGGCGAGGTGGAAGGGGCCGGTGATCTGCTGGCGCAGGAAGCTGTACGTCGACTTGTACTCGTTGTCGCCGCTCTCGACCTCGACGACGGCGGTGAAGTCGATGAAGATGCCCTCCACCTTGTAGTCGGAGCCGCCGCCGCGGAAGTTGACCTGTCCGCGCAGGACCTCGCCGGGCCGCACCTGCGAGTTCTGCAGCACGGTGTCGACCTCGACACCGGCGCCGAACGCGGCCATCAACTTACGGAACACCATCTAGGACTCCCAGGGGTTGGAGATTGTTCTCATCAGGGGCTTGTCAGGGGGCTTGGTTCTGCGGCGTGACCTGGCCGTTGCCGCCGTTGCCGCCGCCGTTCAGCTGGGGCAGGATCTGGGCCAGCAGCAGGGTGGACAGGGCCGAGGTGTCGCCGGAGGCGCCGGAGGTGCGGACGACGACGGGGCGCGGGGCGCTCTCGGCGAGCCTGGCGCCCACGTCGAGCCTGCGGCGGGCCAGCTCGTACTGGAGCACCGCGCGGTTGTCGCGGTAGGAGTCGGCCAGCCTGCGCAGCCCCTTCGCCTCGTTCTCGGCGGAGGTGAGCTCGGCCCGGCCCTTCGCCTCGATCTCCCAGCGCACCCGCTGCGCCTCGGTCTCGTGCTCCTCCAGCATGCGGGCGACGTCCTTACGGGCGGTGTTGGCGGCGGCTCTCACCTCGACGATACGCGCGTCACGCGTCTTTTTGGAACGTTCGATCTCCATCAACAGGGTGTCGATCCTGCGCTTGCGGGTGAGCTCCCACTCGCGCTCGAAGGCCGACAGCTCCTTGGCGACCTTCTCGCGGGTGGCCAGATGCTGCTGGTACTGGTCGGGCAACTGCACGTCGGGGATGTTGGCGCCGGTGATGCGCACGCCGTACCGGCCGAGCTGGCGGGTGAGAAGCTCCTGCATGTCGCCGACGTCGGACCCCCGCAGGTCGTAGGCGCGCTCGGTGTTCACCAGGCGGCTGCGCTGGCGGATGGCGTCCTGTACGGCACTGCTGAGCACCAGGTCGAAGTTACCGGCGCCGATCGTACGGACGAAGGCCACCGGGTCGACGATGCGGAACTTCAGGAAGAACTCGATCGACTTCAGCGGGACGTTCTCCGCCGTCGGGCAGGCCACGATCGGCGCGGAGTAGGGGATCTCGGTGGAGGTGTCGACCACCGCGTCCACCCGGTCCCACGGCAGCCACAGGTAGTGGCGCCCCGGGGGCAGCGTGCCGACGATGGCGCCCCACCGGCTGCGCACGCCCGTGGTGCCCTCCTCGATCTCGATGATCGCCCGGCGCCACAGCCACACCAGCGCCGCGACCAGGGAGAACAACGCTCCGACCGCGGCCAGGAAGGAGAGCGCCCCGCCGGCGAACACCGCCGTGCCGGCCAGGTAGAGGGCCAGGAAGAGCAGCGCCACCCAGGCGAAGCCGCGGCGGTCCTTGGGGATCACCACGGGGACCAGCTGGCCCGACTCGCCGCCGCGCAGCAGCTGGCGGATCTCCGACCAGGAGGCCAGGGATTCCTTGATCTTGGAGAACTCTCTGCCGCTCATCGGACCTCTTCCTGGACTTCCTGGGCAGCCTGTCCTGCGGGGGGGACGGGGACGACGGTGTCGGCGGGGGTGTTGAGCAGGGCGCTGATCTCCGCCCCGCGCTCCTCGACGCGGCCGCCGATCTCGCTCATCCGCGCCCTGATCGCGGCCATGTCCGCCTGGGAGAACAGCTGGGCCTCGGGGTTGCCGACCAGTTGCCTGGCCAGGGCGAGCAGGTCGATGTCGACGGCGTCGCCGACCTGCACCAGCCGGGGCAGGTGCGAGGCGACGGATTCCAGCTTGTCGAGCAGGTCCTGCTGGAAGCGGTAGTCGAGGATCTCCGGCGCCTCGGCGGCGCTCAGCGAGCGGATGTCCAGCGCCTGCGCCTCCAGCAGCGCCGCGTTGGCCTTGGCGGTGGACTCCGCCTCCACCAGCCGCTGGCCGCCGGCGGCCTTGGCCTGGTGGGAGGCGCGTTCCAGCGCGGTGTCGATCCTGGCCTGGTGCCCGGCGATCTCGGCGTGGATGGCCGACAGCTGCTCCTGCAGCCCGGCCAGCTCCTTGATCAGGTCGCCCTCGTTCTGCTCCTTGCGCAGCTGGAGCTCGTACTCGTAGGTGTACGCCTCCTTGGCGACCCTGATCATCTCGGGGGCGGCCAGGTCCATCCGGTACTCCTGGCTGGACGGCTCGGCGTGCGTGATGTTGACGTCGGTGAGCCGTACGGCGGGCAGGAACTGCTGGTTGAGGTTGTCCAGCATGCCCATGGTGCTCTCGCCGACCAGGTCGTAGATCTCCTCGGCGCGCTGGGCGTAGATGAGGGAGCGGGTGACCTCGCTGATGGCGTTCTGCAGCTTGGCCTGGAAGCCGCTCACCGAGCCGAGCACGAAGATGAACTCGGCCGGGTCCTCGATCCGGAACTGCAGGAACAGGTCGACGCTCGCCTTGACGCCCTGCTGGGTGGGGGCCTCGCGGATGGGCGCGTTGAAGGGGTACTCGCGGGTGGTGTTGACGATGTAGCTGACCCGCTTCCACGGGTTGAACAGCGTCACCCGGCCCGGCTCGGCGATCTGCACGAGCTTGCCGAACTTCGTGATCAGGGCCTTGCAGCCCTCGGGCACCATGACCACGCTCCTGCGCCACCACAGGAACGCCGCGGCCAGCACGAGCACGGCCCAGTAGTGCGGGCCGAACAGCACCCGGGCCCCCTCGGGCAGCCCGGTGGCGACGAGCCCGACCAGGCCGAGCCCGGCCAGCACGACCAGCGGGACGACCACCCTGGCGGTGGTGCCCTTGGGGATCACCACGGGGGAGATGACGTGGACCGGCTCGCCGTTCGGGCCGTTGCCGCTGAAACTCCGGTTGACGATCTCCCCGGCCTCGTTGAGCGGGGCGCTGCGGGCCTCGATCACCGTGCCCAGGGACGAGCCCTGGTCGCGGGCGGCCATGAAGTCGGAGGGGTTGAGCGCGAAGCCCTTCTCGCCGGCGGAGCCGCCGGAGCCGGTGTTCCCGGCCACCTGGCCCGTGAACTGCTCGGCCACCTGCCCGGCGTACTGTCCCGCCGACTGGCCGGCGTACTGCCCCACGACCTGCCCGACGACCTGGCGCACGTCGCCGCCCTGTCCTATGGCCTGGGCTGCGGCCCTCGCGTACTGCGCGGCTTCTCTTGGCCGGGACATCACACCTCCGGGACGGTGATAGATCGAAAACTCGATATATCACGCTTTGTGATCATTGGTACGCGAGACAGTCAAGGGGATCCCGGTTGCGGATCGCTTGCCACGCGGTTGACGCCGGTCCACCCGTGCGCGGACCTATGAAGAAGGATTGTCGGTCACGCCACCTACAGTGGAACAGGTGAGGCCGGTAACAGATTTGCAGCGCAGGGTGGCGCCCTTCGAGGTCGTCACCGACATGACCCCATCGGGCGACCAGCCCGCCGCGATCGCCGAGCTCGAACGGCGTGTCAAGGCCGGCGACAGGGACAACGTCCTGCTGGGCGCCACGGGCACGGGCAAGACCGCCACGGTCGCCTGGCTGATAGAGCGCCTCCAGCGGCCGACCCTGGTCATCCAGCCCAACAAGACGCTCGCCGCCCAGTTCGCCAACGAGCTGCGCGAGATGATGCCCAACAACGCCGTCGAATACTTCGTCTCCTACTACGACTACTACCAGCCCGAGGCGTACGTCCCGCAGAGCGACACCTACATTGAGAAGGACTCCTCGATCAACGAGGAGGTCGAGCGGCTGCGCCACTCGGCGACCAACTCGCTGCTGACCCGCCGCGACACGATCGTGGTGGCCTCCGTGTCGTGCATCTACGGCCTGGGCACCCCGCAGGAGTACGTCGACCGCATGGTCAGGCTCAAGGTCGGCCAGGAGATCGACCGCGACACCCTGCTGCGCCGCCTGGTCGACATGCAGTACACCCGCAACGACATGGCCTTCACCCGGGGCACCTTCCGGGTGCGCGGCGACACCGTCGAGATCATCCCCAAGTACGAAGAGCTCGCCGTGCGGATCGAGATGTTCGGCGACGAGATCGAGAAGCTCGCGACCATGCACCCGCTCACCGGCGAGGTGATCACCGAGGACGAGGAGCTCTACATCTTCCCCGCCTCCCACTACGTCGCGGGCGCCGAGCGGATGGAGAACGCCGTCCGGGGCATCGAGGCCGAGCTGGCCGAGACCCTGGAGACCATGGAGCGCCAGGGCAAGCTCCTGGAGGCCCAGCGGCTGCGCATGCGCACCACCTACGACCTGGAGATGATGCGCCAGATCGGCACCTGCTCCGGCATCGAGAACTACTCGCGCCACATGGACGGCCGCACCCCGGGCAGCGCGCCCAACACCCTGCTCGACTACTTCCCCGAGGACTTCCTGCTGGTCCTGGACGAGTCCCACCAGACCGTCCCGCAGATCGGCGCGATGTACGAGGGGGACGCCTCCCGCAAGCGCACCCTCGTCGACCACGGCTTCCGCCTGCCGTCCGCGATGGACAACCGCCCGCTGAAGTGGGAGGAGTTCCTGGAGCGGATCGGCCAGACGGTCTACCTGTCGGCCACCCCCGGCTCCTACGAGCTGGGCCGCTCCAAGGGCGACGTGGTCGAGCAGGTCATCCGGCCGACCGGCCTGATCGACCCCGAGGTGATCGTCAAGCCGACCAAGTCGCAGATCGACGACCTGGTCCACGAGATCCGCACCCGTACGGAGAAGGACGAGCGGGTCCTGGTCACCACGCTGACCAAGAAGATGTCCGAGGACCTCACCGACTACCTGCTGGAGCTCGGCATCCGGGTCCGCTACCTGCACAGCGAGGTCGACACCCTGCGCCGCATCGAGCTGCTGCGCGAGCTGCGGATGGGCGAGTTCGACGTGCTGGTCGGCATCAACCTGCTCCGCGAGGGTCTCGACCTGCCCGAGGTGTCGCTGGTGGCCATCCTCGACGCCGACAAGGAGGGCTTCCTGCGCTCGGAGACCTCCCTGATCCAGACCATCGGCCGCGCGGCCAGAAACGTCTCCGGCCAGGTGCACATGTATGCCGACCGGGTCACTCCCTCCATGGAACGGGCGATCGACGAGACCAACCGCCGCCGGGCCAAGCAGATCGCCTACAACGAGGCCAACGGCATCGACCCGCAGCCGCTCCGCAAGAAGATCGCCGACATCCTCGACTCGCTCAACCGCGAGGACGCCGACACCGCCCAGCTCCTCGGCGGCAGCGGCCGCCAGCAGTCGCGCGGCAAGGCCCCCGTCCCCGGCTTCGCGATCAAGCAGGCGGGCCAGCACGCCAAGGCGATCGCCGGAGAGATGCCCAGGGCACAGCTGGAGGCGCTGATGGAGTCGCTCACCGAGCAGATGCACCAGGCCGCCACCGACCTCCAGTTCGAGGTCGCCGCCCGGCTCCGCGACGAGATCAAGGAGCTCAAGCGGGAGGTGCGCGACATGCGCGAGGCCGGGGTCTCCTGACCTCGCCTTCCTCCTGGCCGCCGCGGCCGGTACGGTCGCCTGATGCGACGGTGTACCGACTGCGGCTGCTGGGAGTACGGCGGGGCGCCCGGCTGTGCCCGATGCGCGGCGCTGGTCGACCGGATCGTCGAGGACGGCTGGCGGGGGTTCCTGCAAGAGCGATTCGGTGGGACTGGGCTGTCCGCCGAGGAGGAGTCGGCGATCGCCGAGATGGTCGCCGACGAGCCCGACCGGCACGACTGGCGCCTCGGCCTTCCCGCCCTGCTCGACGGCTTCCTGCCCACCACCGCCCAGGCCCAGGCCATGCGGGCCCGCATCAACGCCGGAGCCGGCTACGACGACCTCGCCGGGAGGTGGGGCTCGTCGTTCCCCTCCGACGCGGAGGCCACCGGCCCCGGCCGCCGCAGGGATGTCAAGAACCGATGAACTCACCGAGGTCGAGATCGATGTCGACCTCGAAGCCGACATCCGTCTTCAACCGCCCCCGGTGGATGCCCGTCGGAACGTACGCCTTGACGGCGGGCTCCAGCTCGAAGGTGTAGACGACGGGCCTGTCGTCCTCCTGCTCCACGCGCCAAAGGTGTCTGATCCCGGCGTCGGAGTATTTGATGGGCTTGGTGGTGCGGTCTCGCTCCAGCGACTCGGGGGACACCACCTCGACCACCAGGTGCACGTCCTCGGGTTTGAACGAGGTCGTCCTCAGGCTCGTCAGCGCGGAACTCGCCACCACCATGATGTCGGGCTCGGGCCGCTGCCTCATTCCCAATGTCACGGTCATCTCCCGGACGACCCTGAGATGAGCCGGCGGTCGTATGCCACGTTGCTTATCGATCATCAAGTTGATGACGAACATGTGGAAAGCGGTCTGCGGAGACATCATGATGAGCGACCCGTCGATCAGTTCGACATGCCGGGGCGCGCCAGGGGGAAGATGATCGAGCATGTCGGCGGTCCATCCGCCGGTCGGCCCCGGGTAGAACCACTCGGGGAAAACGGCTGTCATCAGAGAACCTCCTTCGGCGACACCCAGGAACATTACCTGACGGAGTCATCCTGACACCCGGCGTGTGCGGGCCGCAGGCCGTTCGAGACGCGATGACCACAAGGTCGCCGACCGGTGGCCCGCCCGGCGGCGGGAGCCGCCGGGAGAGGAGGGTCAGTGGGAGTCGTCGGGGTGGGAGCGGTTGATCATCGTGCGGTTGTAGAGCTCGTCGATCTGGTCCAGCGGGTCGGGAGCGCGGCGGCGCGCCTCGATCTCCAGGTCGGTGCGCCCCTGGATCTCCTCGATGCTCCCGGCCGAGTGCGCCATCTGGTCGTTGCGCAGGTCGGCCCTGATCCTGGCGCAGGACGTGGTCAGCTTGGCGTGGTGCTCGCGCAGGCGGCTCAGCGCCGTGTGGTCGATGTAGGGCGAGACCCGGCGCTCCTGGGCGTAGTGGGCGAGCTGGGCGTCGAGCTGGTCGGCGTGCACCGAGATCTCCGCCACGAGGTGGGGCAGGTCGCCCAGGCCCCAGCCGTCGCGCAGCGCGTGGTCCACGGCCTGGCGGGTCAGGGAGACCTCACGCCGCAGGTCGATGCGCATCCGCTCGGTCTCCGCGGCGTCGCCGGTGCCCATCGCCGCCACATGGGTCGCGACCCTGGTGGAGACGGCCCTGGCCTTCTTCGTGGCCTTCCTGCCGACCTTGACCAGAAGGTAGATCCCGACTCCTCCCAGGAGGAGGAAGAAGAACATGATCACCAGCAGGACGATGAGGAAATCGCCGATCGGAGCCACCTCCCGACAGGGGCTGGACAGGGTGTTTCGAGCATAGCCCGCGCCGCGGTCCCCGCGCGGGCGTCAGGCCTCGCGGGGTCGGCCGGTGCGGAGAGCGGTGCCGCGGCGCCCCCGGCGGGGTGCGCGGCACCGGTCATGAGGGGCACCGCGGTGCGGTCCGCGACACGGACCGCACCGGGGCCTGTGACGGTGTCGCGCGGGCGCGGTCTCATCGCAGGCTCGGGGCGGCCGCTCGCCGCCGTCGCCGTATCCTGCGGGTCGCCCACCAGGCGAACAGCGCCAGCCCCGCCACCACCACGACGACCAGGACCGGCAGGAAGATCGCCACCAGGCTGATGCCCAGGGCCCCGGCGTCCTCGACCGTGCTGACCACGGGCGCCCCCACCCCGGCCGTGGTGGCGTTG
Organism: Streptosporangium sp. NPDC023825; assembly: GCF_040639575.1. Classification (NCBI taxonomy): domain Bacteria; kingdom Bacillati; phylum Actinomycetota; class Actinomycetes; order Streptosporangiales; family Streptosporangiaceae; genus Streptosporangium; species Streptosporangium sp. NPDC023825. The sequence goes on from NZ_JBFAAE010000004.1 coordinate 81,211, forward strand.
ACCACGGGCCTGGTGGTCGCCTTCATGGTGTGCACGGCGAGGGCGATCGCGATTCCCAGCACCCAGCTGAGCCAGGGGTTGTGGGTCATCCAGGTCGAGCCGTCCAGCCGGGCGGCGGCCTCGGTGGCGCTGAAGACCACGCCGCCGGAGGCCGGGCGGACGACGGTCTGGATCATGTCGTTGACGCTGTCGACCACCGGGACCTTGTCGAGCACGAACTCCGCCAGGAGCAGCACGCCGATGATCCCGAGCACCCAGCCGTTGGACAGCCAGGCGAACTCCTGCGGCAGCCGTACGTGGTCGGTGAAGTTGGCGAGCAGGCCGACCACCAGCAGCGGGATGTAGGCGTTGAGCCCGGCCGCGGTGGAGAGTCCAAGGCCCGTCAGTGCCGCGAGCATCGCACCTCCGTAGTGTCTCTCTCCTCCTTCAACGGTTCCCGGCCGTCGATCGATCCCGATCCGTCCCCTATCGCGATATCACTCCGGTCTCGGTGTCCACGGGGTTCCTGACGTCCCTGGCGTTCCTGGCGTTCTCCGCGACCTCCAGGTGGGGCGGCAGCCACCCCTGGCCCGGTACGTAGTGGCGCACCACCTTGGCGGGGATGCCCGCGATCACGCTGTGGTCGGGGAACTCCCCGCGCACCACCGCCCCGCCCGCCACCACGCACTGCCTGCCGATCCGGGTGCCCGGCAGGATGATCGCGCCGGTGCCCAGCCACGAGCCGGACCCGATCGACACCGGGTTGTTGCGCGGCCACTGGCGGCCGATCGGCGCCTCGGGGTCGTCGTAGACGTGGTTCTGGTCGGTGATGTAGACGTACGGGCCGGTGAAGACGTCGTCGCCGATGTCGATCGACTGGTGGCCCACGATGTGACTGCCCCTGCCGATGGAGCAGCCCCCGCCGATCCGCACGATCGAGTCCGGGCCCAGGTCCACCCCGGGGCCCATGCCCGTGGAGATGGAGACCCGCTCGCCGATCAGGGTGTGGTCGCCGATCTCGATCCAGGCCTCGCCGAAGACGGCTCCCAGCGGGAACGACAGGCAGGTGCCCTCGCCGAGGCGCCGGAAGCGGTATCCGGCGGGGCTGGCGGGGGTGACGTCTCCGGCCTTGCGGGCCGCCTCCCAGAGCCGGTGGACGAGGCTGCCCAGGGCACGCCGTACCACACCATGAAGTGACATAACGGATCAAATTACCGCTTGGTTGGGTTTGAGGAGAACGCGGGTGGGGGGTTGTTCGGGTACTTCGCCTGCACCGTTTGTTATTCTGAGAGCCCGTGGACCTGTAGGCCATTCATCAGGGTGCGCCGACGATCTGTAACGACCACGGGAGCCTTCTTGCGCAGCGCCGCACACACCAAGCATCTGTTCGTCACCGGCGGCGTCGCCTCCAGTCTTGGGAAGGGACTGACGGCTTCCAGCCTCGGGCGCCTTCTCAAGCTGCGCGGCCTGCGGGTCACCATGCAGAAACTCGACCCCTACCTCAACGTCGACCCCGGCACGATGAACCCGTTCCAGCACGGTGAGGTGTTCGTCACCGACGACGGCGCCGAGACCGACCTCGACGTCGGCCACTACGAGCGGTTCCTCGACACCGAGCTGCACGGCTCGGCCAACGTGACCACCGGCCAGGTCTACTCCAACGTCATCGCCAAGGAGCGCCGCGGCGAGTATCTCGGGGACACCGTGCAGGTCATCCCGCACATCACCAACGAGATCAAGGACCGCATCCGGTCGATGGCCGGGCCCGACGTGGACGTGGTCATCACCGAGGTCGGCGGCACCGTGGGCGACATCGAGTCGCTGCCCTTCCTGGAGGCCGTCCGCCAGGTCCGCCACGAGGTCGGCCGCGACAACGTGTTCTTCCTGCACGTCTCGCTGCTGCCGTACATCGGGCCGAGCGGCGAGCTGAAGACCAAGCCGACCCAGCACTCGGTCGCCGCGCTGCGCAGCATCGGCATCCAGCCCGACGCGATCGTGTGCCGCTCCGACCGGCCGATCACCAACTCGCTCAAGCGCAAGATCAGCCTGATGTGCGACGTGGACGAGGACGCGGTCGTCTCCGCCATCGACGCCGCCAGCATCTACGACATCCCCAAGGTCCTGCACTCCGAGGGCCTGGACGCCTACGTGGTGCGCCGCCTGGGCCTGCCCTTCAGGGACGTCGACTGGAAGGAGTGGGAGCAGCTCCTGCGCCGGGTGCACCGCCCGGCCAACGAGGTCACGATCGCGCTCGTCGGCAAGTACATCGACCTGCCCGACGCCTACCTGTCGGTGACCGAGGCGCTGCGCGCGGGCGGCTTCGCCAACGACGCCCGCGTCAACATCCGCTGGGTCAAGAGCGACGACTGCGAGACCCCCGAGGGCGCGGCCCGCGAGCTCGACGGCGTCGACGGGGTCCTGGTGCCCGGCGGCTTCGGCGTACGCGGCATCGAGGGCAAGGTCGGCGCGATCCGGCACGTCAGGGAGAACAAGATCCCGCTGCTCGGCATCTGCCTGGGCATGCAGTGCATGGTCATCGACGCCGCCCGCAACCTCGCGGGCATCGAGGACGCCGGCAGCACCGAGTTCGACGCCGAGACCACCCACCCGGTCATCTCAACCATGGCCGACCAGGAGGACGTCGTCTCCGGCGAGCGCGACATGGGCGGCACCATGAGGCTGGGCCTGTACCCGGCCAGGCTCGGCGAGGGCACGCTCGCCCGCCAGCTGTACGGCATGGCGAAGGTGGACGAGCGCCACCGCCACCGCTACGAGGTCAACAACGCCTACCGCGAGCAGCTGGAGAAGGTCGGCATGGTCTTCTCCGGCCTCTCGCCCGACGGCCGCCTGGTGGAGTACGCCGAGCTGCCCGCCGACGTCCACCCCTTCTTCATCGGCACCCAGGCGCACCCCGAGTTCCGTTCCCGGCCGACCCGGGCGCACCCGCTGTTCAAGGGCCTGATCGGCGCCGCCCTGACGTACGCCGACATCCGCGGCACCGCCGCCAAGGCGGGGCGGGGAAAGTGAGCGGCTCGCGAGCGGGCGCGGGGGAGGGCCGGGACGCCGTGGACGCTGTGGACGTCGTGGACGTTCCCGAGGAGTGGAAGGTCGCCTCCTCCACCGAGCGCTTCCGCGCCCGCGTCATCACCGGGGTCACCGACGCGGTCGTGATGCCGGACGGCGAGGTCGTCGACCGCGACTACGTGACCCACCCGGGCTCCGTGGCCGTCGTCGCCCTCGACGAGCGGGGGCGGGTCCTGCTGATCCGCCAGTACCGCCACCCGGCACGGCGGCTGCTGTGGGAGCTGCCCGCCGGACTGCGCGACGTCGAGGGCGAGGCCCTGCAGGCGGGGGCGGCCCGCGAGCTCGCCGAGGAGGCGGGCTACCGGGCGGGCACCTGGCACACCCTGGTCGACGCCTTCACCTCGCCCGGGATGAGCGACGAGCGCACCCGCATCTTCCTCGCCAGGGACGTCAGCCCCATCCCGGAGGGGGAGCTGGACTTCGTCCACCGGCACGAGGAGGCCGACATGCCGGTGGTCTGGATTCCCCTGTCCGACGCGGTTCGGCGTGCCATGGCGGGAATGATCCACAATTCCCAAGCCGTGGCCGGTATTCTCGCCGCATACGCCGCTTCGGCGGACGGATTCGCCTCACTGCGGCCCGCCGACGCACCGGAGGCATGACAGGAGGACACCCTGAGCGAGACGGAGGCCGTCCTGTCCAGTTACCTCGCCCACCTGGCCGTGGAGCGGGGCTTGGCCGCCAACACCCTGGCCTCCTATCGCCGTGACCTCCTGCGGTACGTGGAGCATCTCAAGCAGCGCGGCCGCGTCACCTTCGGCGAGGTCGCCGAGGGTGACGTCACCGCCTTCGTGGCGGCGCTCAGGGAGGGCGGCGGGGGGCACCAGGCCCTCGTCGCCGCCTCGGCGGCGCGGGCCGTCTCCGCGGTGCGCGGCCTGCACCGCTTCGCGCTGAGCCAGGGCGTCTGCCGCCACGACCCGGCCCACGAGGTGCGCTCGCCGCGCCAGCTCAGGCGGCTTCCCAGGGCGATCAGCGTCCGCGACGTGGAGCGCCTGATCGCCGCCTCGGGGCCCGACGGAGCCCCGCTCACGCTGCGTAACCGGGCACTGCTCGAGCTGCTGTACGGCACCGGGGCGCGCATCTCCGAGGCCGTGGGGCTCACCGTCGACGACGTCGACCTGGGGGCCGAGGCCCAGCGGGTGCGCCTGCGCGGCAAGGGCGGACGCACCCGGCTGGTGCCCCTGGGCGGCTTCGCGGGGGAGGCGCTGCGCGCCTACCTCACCCGCGCGCGCCCGCGTATCGCCTCACACGGCCGGGGCACCTCGGGGCTCTTCCTCAACGCCAGGGGCGGGCGGCTCACCCGCCAGGGCGCCTGGGAGGTCCTCCAGGCCGCCGCCGAGCGCGGCGGGCTCGAAGGAGTGTCGCCACATATGTTGCGACATTCGTTCGCAACCCACCTCCTTGACGGGGGTGTGGACGTTAGGGTGGTCCAGGAACTACTCGGCCACGCCTCGGTGACCACCACCCAGGTGTACACACAGGTCACGGTCGACAAGCTCCGCGAGGTCTATGCCGCCGCGCATCCGCGCACACGGGATTGACCTTGCTTATGTCCGGGCGTGCCGCCTTGCCGCATACGTGTTGACGCCATAGTGTCCGTCCGGACGGTCCGGTTAGAGGCCGTCAGGGAGGTTCGACTGGTGACTGTGACCACCGACGGTTCTATCCGGGGAACGACCCCGGCAAACCCCGAGAATCCCTGGGGCGACACCAAGACCGCCGGGACCCCTCGCAGCGGGGGAGTCCTCGGCCCGACCGGGCGTCCCCGGCCGGTCTTCCCCGACCCGCCCCCCCGTACGGTGCACGGGCCGGCGAGGGTCGTCGCCATGGTCAACCAGAAGGGCGGCGTCGGCAAGACGACGACCACCATCAACCTGGGCGCCGCGCTGGCGGAGGCCGGGCTCAAGGTCCTGCTGGTCGACTTCGACCCGCAGGGTGCCCTCTCGGTCGGCCTCGGCATCAACCCCCTCCAGCTCGACCTGACGGTCTACAACCTCCTCATGGAGCGGCAGATCACCGCCAGGGACGTGCTGCTGGAGACCGGCGTCGAGGGCATGGACCTGCTGCCCAGCAACATCGACCTGTCGGCCGCGGAGGTCCAGCTCGTCACGGAGGTCGCCCGCGAGCAGGTGCTCGGCCGGGTGATCAAGCCCCTCCTGCCCGAGTACGACGTGTGCCTGATCGACTGCCAGCCCTCCCTGGGACTGCTCACGATCAACGCGCTGGCCTGCGCGCACGGCGTCATGGTGCCGCTGGAGTGCGAGTTCTTCGCGCTGCGCGGTGTCGCGCTGCTCATGGACACCATCATCAAGGTCCAGGAGCGCATCAACGACGAGCTGGTCATCGAGGGCCTGCTCGCCACCATGTACGACGCGCGCACCCTGCACGGCCGCGAGGTGCTGGCCCGGGTCGTCGAGGCCTTCGACGAGAAGGTCTACCACACGGTGATCAACCGGACGGTTCGCTTTCCCGACGCCACCGTGGCCGGTGAGCCCATCACCAGCTTCGACTCCTCCTCGCTCGGTGCCAGCGCCTACCGCGAGCTCGCCAGGGAAGTCCTGGCCAGGTGGGCCGCGCTGGAGCGGTGATCCCACCCCCGGGTGCGGGACAATGGCGGGATGACCGAGCAGCCGAGGACCGACGATGACACCTTCAAGGTGCATCTGGAGGTCTTCGAGGGTCCTTTCGACCTCCTGCTCGGTCTGATCTCCAAGCACAAGCTGGACATCACCGAGGTCTCGCTCAGCCAGGTGACCGACGAGTTCATCTCCTACATCCGGGCCAGGGGCCCGGAGTGGGACCTGGACCAGACGAGTCACTTCCTGCTCGTCGCGGCGACCCTGCTCGATCTCAAGGCCGCCAGGCTGCTGCCCTCGGGCGAGGTCGACGACGAGGAGGACCTGGCCCTCCTGGAGGCCCGTGACCTGCTGTTCGCCCGCCTCCTGCAGTACCGGGCCTACAAGGAGGTCGTCAAGGTCTTCTCCGGCCGGATGGCCGAGGAGGCGCTGCGCTTCCCCCGCACCGTGCCGATGGAGGCCGAGTTCGCGAGCCTGCTGCCCGAGCTGATCCTCGGCATCGGCCCAGACCGCCTCGCGGAGATCGCTCAGCGGGCCTTCGCCCCCAAGGTGCCCCCGTCGGTCTCGACGGCCCACATCTACCAACCGCTCGCCAATGTCCGCGAGCAGGCGGTTATCCTTGTCGAGCGGCTGCGGCGGATGCGCCGGGCGACTTTCCGGGCCCTCACCTCCGACTGCGCCGGAACCTTCGAGGTCGTGGCGCGTTTCCTGGCCGTCCTGGAGCTCTACCGGGAGGCGGCCGTGTCCTTCGAGCAGGTGGAGCCTCTCGGAGAGCTGCACGTGACCTGGACCGGCAGCGACGACGGCGACGTCGCCGTGGCCGACGACTACGACGAGACCCCGAACAGCCCGAGGAGAGAGCCCGCCGATGACTGACCTGGCGCCCGAGCCCGGTTCGCGTGCCGAGCTCGGCCCGTCCGCCGAGCCCGGTCCGCACGCCGAGCCGGGCCCGCGTGCCGAGCCGGACCTGCGTGCCGGGCTGGAGGCCATCCTGCTGGTGGTCGACGAGCCCGTCGCCGAGGTGACGCTCGCCCAGGTTCTGGAACGGCCCGTCCACGAGATCGGGCGGGCGATCCGGGAGCTCTCGGCGGAATACACCGCCGCCGGACGGGGTTTCGACCTGAGAGAGGTCGCGGGCGGCTGGCGGTTCTACACGCGGGCCGAGTGCGCGCCACTCGTGGAGCGGTTCGTCCGCGACGGCCAGCAGACGCGCCTGACCCAGGCCGCGCTGGAGACCCTGGCCGTGGTCGCCTACCGGCAGCCGGTGAGCCGGGCCCGGGTGGCGGCCATCCGCGGTGTCAACAGCGACGGCGTCATGCGCACGCTGATGACGAGGGGGCTGGTCGAAGAGGCCGGCACCGAACCGGAGAGCCAAGCCGTGCTCTACCGGACGAGTTCGTATTTTCTCGAGCGGATGGGCCTGCGGGAGCTCGACGAGCTTCCCGAGCTGGCACCCTTCCTGCCCGACGACATGGAATCCCTAGAGGAGCAGAAGTAGTGAACAACAGGCGTAGTACCCCGTCCGGTGATGGACGCGGTCAAGGCCGTGGCGGAGCCCCGCGCGGTGGCAATCCCCGTGGGGGCTCGCAGTCCGGTGGATTCCGCGGCGGCTCCTCCCGAGGCGGGTCCTCCTCCGGCGGGTCCCGGGGCGGTTTCCGCTCCGACGGCCCGCGCCGCGACGATCGCGGTGGTTCGTCGTCCGGTGGTTTCCGTTCCGACGGTCCGCGTCGTGATGATCGTGGGGGTTTCCGGGCGGAGCGGGACGGTTCGCGGAGTCAGTACGGCGGGGGCAGGCCCTCGGGTGGTTCGCAGGGCGGTTTCCGTTCCGACGGCCCGCGTCGTGACGATCGCGGTGGTTCGTCGTCCGGTGGTTTCCGTTCGGACGGCCCGCGCCGCGATGATCGCGGTGGTTCGTCGTCCGGTGGTTTCCGTTCCGACGGTCCGCGTCGTGATGATCGTGGGGGTTTCCGGGCGGAGCGGGACGGTTCGCGGAGTCAGTACGGCGGGGGCAGGCCCTCGGGCGGTTCGCAGGGGGGTTCGCAGGGCGGTTTCCGCTCCGACGGCCCGCGTCGTGACGACCGCGGTGGTTCGTCGTTCGGCGGTTCGCGCGGTGGCTTCCGTTCCGACGGCCCGCGCCGCGACGACCGCGACGGTTTCCGTTCCGACGGCCCGCGCCGCGATGATCGCGGTGGCTTCCGTTCCGACGGTCCGCGTCGCGATGATCGCGGTGGCTTCCGTTCGGACGGCCCGCGCCGCGATGATCGCGGTGGTTCGTCGTCCGGTGGTTTCCGTTCCGACGGTCCGCGTCGTGATGATCGTGGGGGTTTCCGGGCGGAACGGGACGGTTCGCGGAGTCAGTACGGCGGGGGCAGGCCCTCGGGCGGTTCGCAGGGCGGTTTCCGTTCTGACGGCCCGCGCCGCGACGACCGCGGCGGCTTCCGCGCCGACCGTGACGGCTCGCGCGGCAGGCCCGGCTCCGACCGCGGTCGCGGCGACGCGCCCGCCGGCGGCTCCCGCGGCCGCTTCGGCAGGACCGGGCGCCGGGACGACGTCCAGACCATCGGTGGCGGCAGCGCCGGGGCGTACGGCGAGCGCCGGGCCCCCGCGGACCGCTCCGGTGACCGATCCGCCGGCCGGGCTCCCGCGGCGAAGGCGCCGCTCAGGCCGGGCACGATCGCGAACGACCGGTTCAAGACCGCTCGCCAGCCCAAGCGCGACTCCGACTTCTACGACCGCGACTACGTCGACGAGCGCGACACCACCGAGGTTCCCGACGGCATCCGGCTGCAGAAGGTCCTCGCCCAGGCGGGCGTCGCCAGCCGCCGGGCCTGCGAGGACATGATCGGCGAGGGCCGGGTGACGGTCGACGGCCAGGTGGTCCGCCGCTTCGGCGCCCGGGTCGACCCCGCCAGGCAGGTCATCCACGTCGACGGCAAGCGCCTGCCGACCATGCCCGACCTGGTCTACCTCGCGATCAACAAGCCGATCGGCGTCGTCAGCACCATGTCCGACCCGGACGGCCGCCCCTCGCTGGCCGACTTCGTGGCCGACCGCACCGAGCGGCTGTTCCATGTGGGACGTCTCGACACCGAGACCGAGGGCCTGATCCTGCTCACCAACGACGGCGAGCTGGCCAACAGGCTCACCCACCCGAGCTACGGCGTCCAGAAGAAGTACTGGGCGAAGGTTCCCGGCCGGATCGAGCGCGACCTCGGCCGCCGCCTGAAGAAGGGCGTCGAGCTGGAGGACGGCCTCGCCAAGGCCGACTCCTTCGCCCTGGTCCAGGAGCACGGCCAGCAGGCGCTGATCGAGATCGTGCTGCACGAGGGTCGCAAGCACATCGTCCGCCGCATGCTGGAGGAGGTCGGGCACCCGGTCATCGACCTGGCCCGCATCGAGTTCGGCCCGGTCAAGCTCGGCCGCCTCAAGCCGGGCACCGTGCGTGCGCTGACCCTCACGGAAGTCGGGGAACTCTACGCCGCCGTCGGGTTGTAGCCTTCCCTGAACGCGTGTTAGGACGCGCCGGATCACCCTCGAGGGTGATCCGGCGCGGAGGGACTGGAGGAACGACGATGGTGCGGGCGATCCGCGGTGCGATCCAGGTCGAGTCCAACGACCGGGACGACATCCTGTCCGGCGTCACCGAACTGGTCGCGGAGGTGATGGGGCGCAACAGGCTCACCACCGACGACGTGATCAGCGTGATCTTCACGGCCACGCCCGATCTCACCGCCGAGTTCCCCGCCCTGGCCGCCCGCAAGCTCGGCTTCCACGACGTCCCGCTGATCTGCGCCTCCGAGATCGACGTCCCCGGCGCGCTGCCCCGCGTGGTGCGGCTGATGGCCCACGTCGAGGTCGACCGGCCCCGCCAGGAGATCCAGCACGTCTACCTGCGTGGCGCGGTCGCCCTTCGCGTGGACATCGCCCAGTGAGCCCCTTATGCGGAACCACCTCCGGGGGGCTCGGGTGAGCGGCCTCGGAAGCGTCCTGGTCGTCGGCACGGGACTGATCGGCACCTCGATCGCGCTGGCCCTGCGCGAGCAGGGCGTGGCCGTCCACCTGGACGACCGCGACGCGGGATCCCTGCGGCTGGCGCGGGAGCTGGGCGCCGGCGTCGAGTGGGCCGAGGGCGTGACGGTGGACGTCGCGATCATCGCGGTCCCGCCGCAGGCGGTCGCGGAGCGGCTCGCCGCCCTCCAGAAGGCCGGTACGGCCCGTTTCTACACCGACGTGGCCAGCGTGAAGGCGCTTCCGCTCAGGGAGGCCGCGAGCCTCGGCTGCGACCTGACGACCTATGTCGCCGGGCACCCGCTCGCCGGACGCGAGCGCTCCGGGCCCGCCGCGGCGCGGGCCGACCTGTTCCTCGGGCGCCCGTGGGCGCTGTGCCCGACCGAGGAGACCTCGCCCGACGCCGTGGAGGCCCTGTACGGGCTCGTCAAGCTCTGCGGCGGCGAGGCGGTCAGGATCGGTGCCGAGGAGCACGACAGGGCCGTGGCGGTCGTCTCACACGCCCCGCACGTGACCGCCTCCGCGGTGGCCGCCCGCCTCGCGGAGGCGTCGGCCTCCGCGCTCGGCCTGGCCGGGCCGGGGGTGCGCGACGTCACCCGCATCGCGGCGGGCGACCCGAGGCTGTGGACCGGGATCCTGTCGGGCAACGCGCTGCCGGTGGCCGAGGTGCTGGAGGCGGTGGCGGCCGACCTGGCCGCCGCGGCGGCCTCGCTCCGTACCTCGGCGGCCTCCGCCGACCCCGGCGCCATGACCCGCGTCACCGAGCTGCTGTACCGGGGCGTCGCGGGCACGGGCCGGATCCCCGGCAAGCACGGTGGTCCCGCGCGCACCTACACGGCCGTCCAGGTCATCGTCGGCGACCGGCCCGGCGAGCTGGCCCGGCTTTTCCAGGCGGCCAAGGAGGCGGGCGTCAACATCGAGGACGTCCGGCTCGAGCACGCCCCCGGGCTGCCGCTGGGCGCCGCCGAGCTCTGGGTGCAGCCGGAGGCGGTGGAGGCGCTGGCCGAGGCTCTGCGGGAGAACGGCTGGCACCTGCCGTGACCCCGTCCGCCTTCTCGCTCGATGCGTGGTTCCTTCCCGGCTCCCGGTAGCCTCGTACGGACAACTGAAGCGGGCTGCAAGGGAGAGGCGTCGTGACCGGACTGGTCGTCGCCATGGACGGTCCTTCGGGATCGGGCAAGTCGAGCGCGTCACGAGGGGTGGCGCGAGCCTTGGGGCTGCGTTACCTCGATACCGGCGCGATGTACCGGGCGATCACCTGGTGGATGCTCCAGAAGGGCGTCGACCTCGCCGATCCCGAGGCGATCGCCGCCAGGGCGCTCGACCCGGTCCTCACGCTGGGCACCGACCCGGACACGGCGGTGGTGGCGGTCGACGGCGTCGACGCCGTCGCGCCGATCCGCACCGCCGAGGTCACCGCGGCCGTCTCGGCGGTCAGCGCGGTGCCCGAGGTACGCCACCGCCTGGTGGCCGAGCAGCGTGAGATCATCGGCTCGGGCGGCATCGTCGTCGAGGGCCGTGACATCGGCACGGTGGTGGCGCCCGGCGCCGCGGTCAAGATCTACCTGACCGCGAGCGCGGACGCCAGGGCGCTGCGCCGCACGGCGGAGCTCACCGGGACCACGGTGGCGGCGCAGCGGGCCGCGATGGCCCGCCGCGACACCCTCGACTCGACCAGGAAGGCAGACCCGCTGGCGAAGGCGGCCGACGCCGTCGAGCTCGACACCACGGCGCTGAACCTCGAAGAGGTCATCGCCGAAATACTGCGTGTGATTAAGGAAAAGGCGTGACCGGGGTATACGACGACGACAACGGCTGGATCGACGCGGAGCTCGCCGATTCAGGGACCGACGACAGCTCGCAGCGGGATGTGGGGCCCGACACGGCCCCGCAGCCGGTAGTGGCCGTGGTGGGCCGCCCCAACGTGGGCAAGTCCACCCTGGTCAACCGGATCATCGGCCGCCGGGAGGCGGTCGTGGAGGACGTGCCGGGGGTGACCCGCGACCGGGTCACGTACGACGCCACGTGGCGGGGGCGCCGGTTCACGGTGGTCGACACCGGAGGCTGGGACCCCGACGCGACCGGCATGGCGCTGAAGATCGCCGAGCAGGCCCAGGTCGCGGCCGAGCTGGCCGACGTGATCCTGTTCGTGGTCGACGCCGTCGTGGGCGTGACCGACGCGGACGAGATCGTCGGCCACGTGCTGCGCGGGTCCGGCAAGCCGGTCATCCTCGCCGCCAACAAGGTCGACAACCAGCAGATGGAGCTCGAGGCCGCCGGGCTGTGGGCCCTCGGCCTGGGCGAGCCGCAGCCGGTCTCGGCCCTGCACGGCCGCTCCAGCGGCGACCTGCTGGACGTGATCCTCGACAAGCTGCCGGAGACGCCCGAGCAGCGTTTCGGCCCCGAGCGCGGCCCGCGCAGGGTCGCCCTGGTCGGCAAGCCCAACGTGGGCAAGTCCTCGCTGCTGAACAAGCTGGCGGGCTCCGAGCGCGTGCTCGTCGACCCGATGGCGGGCACCACCCGCGACCCGGTGGACGAGCTGGTCGAGCTCGGCGGCAAGACCTGGCGCTTCGTCGACACCGCCGGGATCAGGCGGCGTGACCGCGAGCTCAAGGGCGCCGACTTCTACGCGAGCATGCGCACCCGGGGGGCCCTGGAGCGCTCGGAGATCGCGGTGGTGCTCATCGACGCCAGCGACGTGCTGACCGAGCAGGACCTGCGGATCATCTCCCTGGTGATCGAGTCCGGCCGGTGCATGGTCGTGGCGTTCAACAAGTGGGACCTGCTCGACGAGGACCGCCGTTACTACCTGGAGAAGGAGATCGACCGCCAGCTCGTCCGCGTGCCGTGGGCGCTGCGGATCAACATCTCGGCGAAGAACGGCTGGCACGTCGACCGGATCGTCCCCGCGATCGAGAAGGCCCTCGACTCCTGGTCGACCCGGGTGCCCACCGCCCGGCTCAACGCCTTCCTGACCGACCTGGTCGCGGCCACCCCGCCGCCGGTCCGCAGCGGTAAGCAGCCCAAGATCCTCTTCGCCACGCAGGCGTCGACGGAACCGCCGAAGTTCGTGCTGTTCACCTCGGGCTTCCTGGAGGAGACCTACCGCCGCTTCATCGAGCGCCGGATCCGCGAGGAGTTCGGCTTCGCCGGGTCGCCCATCGAGGTCACCATGAAGATCCGCGAGAAGCGCCAGGGGCAGAAGAAGAAGTAGCGGCGACGGCCCCGCCCCGGACAGGACTCCTGTCCGGGGCGGGGCCGTCTCGGGTTCCGGCCCGCGCCCGGGGGTCAGGTCCCGTCCACCCGCCCGGACCCGCGTGGCAGCAGCAGCGCGACCAGCACGCCCACCCCGCACAGGACGGAGGTGATCAGGAAGATCTCGCTGTACTCGGTGTGCAGCGCCTCCTTCACCTCGCGCTGGTACTCGGCGAGCCGCCCGGCGTACACGAGGGGGTCCACGCCGAAGGGCAGCGGCGTGTCCAGGTCGGCGGTGAGCGACTGGAAGCGGTGGAAGCCCCACGCCGACAGCCCGGCGACGCCGAGCAGCATGCCCATCATCCGGGCCACGACCACCGCCGCCGAGGCCACCCCGTGCCGGGCGGCGGGTACGGCCCGCAGCACCGCCGAGGAGATCGGGGCGATCACCAGGCCGAGCCCCAGGCCGGCGACGATCAGGTCGGCGTCCATGCGGTATCCGGCCGAGGCCAGGTCCAGGGGCCACTGGCCGATGCGGACGTATCCGGCGGCGGCCACCGCAAGCCCGATCACCGTCACCGCGCGCTCGCCGTAGCGGCGGGCCATGACACCGCCTGCCAGCGCGGCCACGGAGAGCGCGACGAGGAAGCGCGACAGCACCAGGGCGCCGTCCAGGCTGTCCAGGCCCAGCAGCGTCTGCGCCGAGAGCTGCACGTCGACCAGGGTCACCAGCAGCGCGGCGCCGCTCAGGAAGCTCACCCCGAGCGTGGCGAGGAACGGGCCGCGCGACACCCCCGTCATGTCGATCAGCCGGGTCCTGGCGCGCCACTCCCACGCGACGAACGCGGCACCGGACACGACCCCGGCGACGATCGTGGGAATGCCCCACGGGGGAAGGATCGACTCGTCGGGGTCGGGGTTGTAGAGACCGGCCACGAGCAGGCCGAGCGCGAGCGCGAGCAGCAGCCCGCCGACCACGTCGACGCGCTCAGTGCTCCCGCGGGCACGGTCGCGGGCGGGCGGCGGCACCGACCGCTGCACGGCGATCGCCGCCAGGGCCACCAGCGGGACGTTCAGCCAGAAGATCGACCGCCAGCCGCCGAGCTGCACGCCGCCGACCTGGAGGGTGGCCGGGACCAGGGCGGCGAGGGCCGCGCCGTACAGGGGGCCCAGCACGCTGCCGAGCTCCTGGGCCGATCCCACCGCGCCGAGCGCCACCGGACGCTCGTCCTCGTCCCACAGGTCCCCGATCAGGGCCATGGTGATGGGCAGCAGCGCGCCGCCCGCGACGCCCTGCACGGCCCGTCCCGCGACCAGCCAGGGCACCGTGTCGCCCAGCGCGGTGACGACCGAGCCCACGGCGAAGCCCGCCAGGCACAGGTGGATGAGCGGGCGCCTGCCGTAGCGGTCGGAGAGCTGGCCGAGCAGCGGCATGGCCGCGATGTAGCCGAGCAGGAAGCCGGTGACGATCGGAGTGGCCCGCTCCAGGTGGTTGAGGGGGACGTCGACGTCCCTCGCGATGTCGACGAGGACGGTGACCACCACATACGCGTCCAGGGCCGCCAGCAGCACCGCCGTGCCGCCGACGCCGAGGGCGGTCCGCCGCCGGGCCGCGAGCGCGCCCTCCGGGGTGGTACGGGTCATCGTCACTCCGCCGGAGCGGTGACCTGGACCGGCACGTCGTAGTCGCTGAAGGCCACGATCACCTTGCCGCCGGTCAGGGGCAGGTCCGCCTTGAGCAGCCGGCTGGTGGCCTTGTCGATCCAGAGTACGGCGTCGACGCTCTGCGTGAGGCCGGGCACCATCGTGGCGAGCACCTGCTGGGAGAGCGTCGCCGAGACCCGGTAGGCGTCGACGCCGTCCAGCTTCTCCGCCGCCTGGGTCTTCGCGTCCAGCGCGTTGGCCAGCAGCTGCACGACGCCCTTGTCCGGGTCGAGGATGGCGGAGGGGTCGTAGATCGCCGCCAGCTGGCTCCGCGACATCCGCTGGAAGCCGCCGGTCACGCCCTTGAAGTGGACGGTCTCCCCGATCAGTACGAAATTGATCTCCTGGAGACTGCCCATCACGTCGATCTGGAGGGTGCCGTCCGCGTCGCCGGTCCCGCTGAGGCGGCCGGAGGCCTTCTTGACCGGTACGGGGGGCGCGCCCTCGGTCTCCATCGAGAAGGCGGCCGACTTCACGGCGCGCGTCGCGTCCGCGGATTTCCTGAGCAGGTCGGCTCCGTCGGGAAGGGCCGCTGTGCCGTCGGAGGCACCACTGCCGCTGCACGCGGTGACCAGAAAGAACGCGGCGATCACCGCGGTGATGAGGATCCGGCGAGCAGACATGGGCGGATCGTAACGACACTCCGGTCTACTAAGGAGTAACGACCGGTATCGGTTTCGCGTCGGCGGGCGTCCCAACCGGTTTCCCCGCCGGGTTTCGCGTCGGCTGACGCCCTCGCGGACCCCACCGGCAGGTCTCGCGCCGGTGGACGGTTCCGCGGCCTGCGCCGCCCGGTCTCGCGCCGGGGGAGGGTGCCGCGGTCTGTCCCGCCCGGTCTCGCGCCGGCGAAGGGTTCTGTGGCCTTCGCGGGTCCCGCCGTCCGGCACGGGTCAGCGGATGCCCTTGAGGTGGTCCACCACCGGTGCGTACGCCGCTTCCAGCTCGATCAGCTGGTCGTCGGTGAGCAGGTCGATGAAATGCCGGCGCACGCCGGCCACGTGGTGTGGCGCGACCTTCTGGATGGTGGCCCAGCCGTGTTCGGTGAGGACGGCGAAGGTGCCGCGCCGGTCGTCGGCGCAGGTCTCCCTGGCGACCAGGCCGGCGGCCTCCATCCGGGAGATCTGGTGGGACAGGCGGCTGCGGGACTGGATCGTGGCATCCGCCAGGTCGCTCATCCGCATGCGGTGACCGGGGGTCTCCGACAGGTTCACCAGGATCTCGTAGTCGTTGACCGAGAGCCCGAAGGGCTGGAGCTCACGGTCGAGACGGTGGTCGAGGAGCTTGTGCACGGCGAGGTGGGCACGCCACGCCCGCTGCTCGATCGAGGACAGCCAGCGGGGCTCCTGCTCGCTCACCGGTCGCTCACCACTCTCGTTCGCCGCGCGTGTGGTCGCGACTCCGGCGGATCCGTCCCCCGGCCGACCACCCCGCCCGCCCGGCGGAGCTTGCTTCAGGGTCATAGATCAGAACTTACCTCAGAAGATGCCGATCGCTGGTGGTAGGCGATGTGGCAACGTGACGAAACCCGCGGTTTCCCCGTCCGCGGACCCCGTCCCGCCGGCCGGGCCGGACAGGTCGCGTCACCGTTGGGATGCGAGGGACGGGACACACGTAAGGTGACCGCATGGCTGGGAACGGGGCGGACGCCGGCAAGGCCGGATCGGAAAGCCTCGCCACGGTGATCGTGGCGGGCCTGGCCAACCTCGCGATCGCCGTGGCCAAGCTGGTCGCCGGGCTGATCAGCGGCTCGTCGGCGATGCTGTCCGAGGCCGCCCACTCCGCCGCGGACACCGTCACCGAGGCCCTGCTGTTCGTCGCGGTGCGCAGGGGCGGGCACCCCGCAGACGCGCGGCACCCGTTCGGCCACGGCAAGGCGGGGTTCTTCTGGGCGCTGCTGGCCGCCTTCGCCACCCTCGTCGGCGGGGCCGGGTTCTCCGTCACCCACGGGGTGCACGAGATCCTCGCGGGGGAGCGGCTCACCGACCTGACGATCTCGTACGTGGTCCTCGCGGTCTCGTTCGTGATCGAGGGGATCTCGTTCCTCAAGGCCCTCTCGCAGGTGCGGGGGGAGGCCCGTCGTCTCGAGGTGAGCCCGCGGCGCTACGTCGCGAAGACCTCCGACACGGCGTTGAAGGCCGTGCTCTTCGAGGACGCGGCCGCCCTGGCCGGGCTGCTGATCGCCGCGGCGGGACTGCTGGCCTCCCAGCTGACCGGCTCGTCCGTCTGGGACGGGACCGCCTCCGTGGTGATCGGCCTGCTGCTCCTGTGGGTCGCGCTCCACCTCATCCGCGCCAACGCCTCCCTGCTGATCGGCCAGGCCGCGCCCGGGAGGCTGACGGAGCGGATCCGGGAGGAGATCGCCGCCCTGCCCGAGGTCGAGAGCGTGGTGGAACTCCTGACCATGATGCTGGGCCCCGGCGAGATGCTGGTCGCCGCCCGCGTCGACTTCGTGGACGACACCACGGGGGCGAGGCTGGAAGAGGCCGCCGACCGGGTGGAACGCGTGCTCAAGGAACGGTTCCCCTCGGTGGCGCAGGTCTTCCTCGACCCCACCCCCGGACGCTCATCCCGCGAGGCCTGAACTCTCCATCCACCTCTCCACCTCGTCGGGGTGGCGGGGGAGCCCGGCCGACATGAGGCGGGCGCCGTCGGCGGTGACGACGAGGTCGTCCTCGATGCGCACGCCGATGCCGCGCAGTTCCGGCGGCAGCGTCAGGTCGTCCGGCTGCAGGTAGAGGCCGGGCTCGACGGTCAGCACCTGCCCCTCCTCCAGCACGCCGTCCAGGTAGGCCTCCGAGCGGGCCCTGGCGCAGTCGTGGACGTCCATGCCGAGCATGTGGCCGCTGCTGCACAGCGTGTAGCGGCGGTACAGGCCGCTCCCGGGCTCCATCGCCTCGTCCGCGCCGATCTTCAGCACGCCCCAGTCGTGCAGTCCCTCCGCGATGACGCGCATCGCCGCGCGGTGGAAGTCGCGGAAACGCGCACCGGGGCGCAGGGTGGCGATCGCCGCCTCCTGGGCCTCGTACACCAGCTCGTAGACCTGGCGCTGGACCGGGCTGAAGCGCCCGGACACCGGCAGGGTCCTGGTGATGTCGGCGGTGTAGAGGTGGTCGGTCTCCACGCCCGCGTCGAGGAGCAGCAGCTCGTCGCCGGCCAGCCGCCCGTCGTTGCGGATCCAGTGCAGCACGCACGCGTTGGCGCCGGAGGCCACGATGCTGTCGTAGCCGACCGCGTTGCCCTCCAGGCGGGCGCGGAGGCCGAAGACCCCCTCCAGGTAGCGCTCGCCGCGCCGGTGCCCCAGGGCGGCGGGCAGGGCCCGCGCCACGTCCTCGAACCCACGCGTGGTCGCGTCGACCGAGAACTGCAGCTCGGCGACCTCCCACTCGTCCTTGACCAGCCGCATCTCGGAGAGGAACGTCTCCAGCTCCTCGTCGCCGCCGCCGGGCGAGACCCGCCCGTCCACGGACGCGTCCACCCCGCGCAGCACCCGCGCGGGCCCGGCGAGCGCGTCGTCCAGCCTGTCGATCGGCGCGCAGGCGATCTGGTGGATGGCCTCCGCCTCGGCCAGGTCGGGGCGGCGGCCCACCCAGAACTCGCCGTAGCGGCGGTCGCGGTAGAACTCCTGCCCCGCCTGGCCCGGCGCCGACCTCGGCGAGCGGGGGCGCAGGAACAGCGTGGCCTCCCCGGAGGGCTCGACGACGAGCACGTCGTCGGGCTCCTGGTCGCCGGTGAGGTAGGCGAACGCGCTGTGCGCCCGGAACCGGTAGTCGCTGTCGTTGCTGCGGGCCTTGAGTGTGCCGGACGGGATCACCAGCCGCTCGCCGGGAAAGCGGGCGGCGAGCGCGGCGCGGCGCTTGGCGGTGTAGGCGGCCTGCGGCAGCGGCGCGAGGTCGTCGCGGTGCGTGTCGGCCCAGCCGGTGGTCATGAACGCGGCGAGGGCGTCGGAGACCGGCAGATCGTGGCTGCCGGTGTTGAGCTTTTGGGTCATTATGTCCCCGGGCGCGAAGGTCTCTGGTCACCCCCACGCTAGTCCGGAGCGGTGCGGCCCGCACCCCCGGCAGGTACGGAGCCGCACCGCGCACACGGGTCAGCCCACCGGGACCTGGTACTCCTTGGCCAGGTCGGACGTGGCGGCCTCCTTGAAGACGACGGCGCCGCCCAGGGCGGCCTTGTCCGGCTTGGCCACGTACGACAGCAGCGAGGCGGGCTTGTCGAACGTGGTGAAGTCCATGACCGTGCCGAACTCCGCACCCCAGGACGACTGGCCGCGGTGCGCGGCGACCACCGCGGCCCGGGTCAGGTCCTTGCCCTCGCACGCCTTCTTGAGCGCGTCGACGACGATCGCCGCCGCCGAGTAGCCCGAGGGGACGCCGCTGTCGATGGCCGTGTCCGGGTACTTCGCCGCGTAGTCGGCGGCCAGCTTCTTCATGGCGGGCATGTCGGCGCTGATCGGCGTGCCCGCGGTCATGTAGTAGAAGTCCTTCAGCAGCGCGGGCCCGGCCGGGGTGGGCAGCAGCTGGGGGGAGTAGGCCGAGTTGCTGCCGACGAACGGCACGTCCATGCCCTTGGCGAGCGAGACGCCGACGAGCGAGGCGGTCTGCTTGGGGCCGACGGAGACCAGGACGGCCTTGACGCCCTCCGCCTTGAACGCGGCGACCTGGGCGCTCATGTCCTGGTCGGTGGCCTTGATCTTCTGCTCCACGAGCGTGAGGCCGAGCTTCTCCGACGCGTACTTGGAGCCGTTCAGCGCGCTCTCGCCGTAGTCGCCCTCGAAGTACAGGTGACCGATCTTGTCCCCGGACTTGATGCCCTTCTCCTTGGCCAGGAAGTCCACCCCGTTGATCATGTCGATGTCGTAGGTCGTCCCGGTGACCTGGATGGACTTGCTGCCGAGCAGCCCGGTCGCCCAGGCCTGCGGGATGGTGAGCATCTGGTCGGTCTCGATGCGCTGCTTGAGCGCGTTGACCATGGGCGAGCCGACGAAGTGGGCGATCGCCACCACCTTCGGGGCGATCTCGGTGTAGGAGGCGATCGCCTTCTGCGCGTCGTAACCGTGGTCGCGCACCAGGGCCTCCAGTTGCCGCCCGCACACACCCCCGGCCGCGTTCGTCTGCTCGAAGTACAGCTGCTGCGCCTGGGTCAGGCTCTTGCCGAACGACGCGTACGGGCCGGTGAGGTCGGTCATCAGGCCGATCGTGATCTTGTCGGCGCTGACGCCGGGGCCCGTCTTCACGCCGTCCCCCCCGACGGCGGAGGGAGCGGCGGCGCCCCCGCTGCCACCGGTGGCCTTCTCGCTGGCGCACGCGGTGACGGCCAGGGCGAGGGCGGCGAGTACCGCTATGTGTCGGACAGGGGTTCTTGGGATTCCCATTTCATCAGTTCCTTGTGTCGGGGGAGGGGGACAGCGGGGTCTTCGTCGTCGCGGAGGTCGCGGAGGTCGCGGAGGTCGCGGGAGCGGGAGGAGCGGAGGTGAGCCGCCGGTCGACGGCCAGGCGCAGGCGCCCGGCGAGGCCGAGCAGCCCGCCGGGCAGGAAGAGGACGACGGCGACGACGGCGGCGCCGTACAGGATGCGGGCCGCCTCGGCGGGCGACACCCCGCCCGAGCCCGGCTCCGCCACCAGCGGCAGGGCGTCGCTGTAGCGGCTGAGCAGCTGGGGGAGCATCGAGATGAAGATCGCGCCGATCACCGCGCCGGCGACGGAGCCGAGCCCGCCGATGATGATCATCGCGAGGTAGTCGAGGGAGAGCAGCAGGCCGAAGTAGTCGGGCACGGTGCGCTGGAAGACCAGCGCGATCAGGACCCCGGCCAGTCCGCCGTACATCGACGACAGCACGAACACCCCGGCGCGGTAGCGGGCCACCGGCACGCCCATCACCCCGGCCGCGATCTCGTGGTCGCGGATGGTGTTCATGGCCCGCCCGGGACGGCCGCGCAGCACCCCGCGGGCGAACAGCGCCGCGCCGGTCAGCAGGACCAGCCCCAGGAACCAGAGCCGCTCCAGCGACCCGAACGGCACCTGCGCCACCACCAGCTCGGGGGTGTCGGCGAACGCGAACCCGAACAGTTCCATCGGCGGCACCGTCCGCCCGTTGTACCCGCCCGTCACGGGTTCGGCGTTGAACAGCACGTGCTGGCCGACGAAGATCAGCGCGAGGGTGGCGATACCGAGGTAGGCGCCCTTCAGGCGACCCGCGATGGGGCTGAACACCCCGCCCGCGACACCCGCCGTGAGCACCGCGAGCAGCGCCGCGACGGGCGTGGGCAGGCCCAGGCCGCCGAGGGCGTGCGCGCCGCCCTCCGGCTCGGAGCCGAAGTAGACGTAGGCGTACGCGCCGACCGCCAGGAAGAACGCGTGGCCCATGGACAGCTGGCCGGTGGCGCCGGTCAGCAGATTGATGCCGATCGCCCCGATCGCCGCCGACATCGCGAAGAGCCCGGCCTGCAGCCAGAAGCCCTCCAGGTAGAACGGCACGGCGATCGCCGCCGCGACCAGCACGACGCAGGAGAGGATGACCTTCTTAGACACGTGCCAGCTCCCTCGTCCCGAACAGCCCCGCGGGGCGGATGAGCAGGACAATGATCATCACGAGGAACGGGGCGACGTCGCCGATGCCCCGGCCGAGGAAGGCCAGGTCGTTCTGGTAGCCGCTCATCATGGCCTCGGTGACGCCGATGATCAGCCCCCCGGCCAGCGCCCCCGTGGTGGAGTCGAGGCCGCCGAGGATCGCCGCGGGGAACGCCTTCATCGCCGCGAACGTGGTGCTGCGGTCCAGCCCCGGGGTGGGGAAGACGCACAGGAAGAGCGCGGCGACGGCGGCGAGCGCCCCGGCGACCGCCCAGGCCCCCATCGAGACCCGCCCGCGCCGCACGCCCATCAGCGCGGCGGTCTCCGCGTCCTCCGCGGTGGCGCGCATGGCGATGCCCCAGTTCGTGTACTTGAACGCCAGCAGGAACGCGGCGATCAGGGCCGCCGCGACGGCGAACGCGACCACCCGGGTCTGGGCGACGCTGACGGCTCCCAGATGCAGCACCCGGTCATGCCACGGATCGCCCAGTGCGAGCACGTCGGTACCGATCTGCCTGGTCAGCTCGGTCGTCAGCACGATGTCGACGCCGATCGTCACGATCGCCAGCACGCTGTGCGAGGCGACGTTCGCCCTGCGGATGATCAGGAACTCGATCAGGGCGCCCACGACGGCCGCCCCGGCGACGCCCAGCAGCAGGGCGGTCCAGAAGCCGACCGACGGGTGCATCTTGGCCACGATGAAGCCGCCGACCAGCAGCAGCGAGGCGTGCGCGAAGTTCACCACCTCGGTCGCCTTGAAGATGATGACGAAGCCCAGGGCGATCAGCGCGTACACGGCTCCGACGGAGATCCCGTTCACCAGGAGTTCGAGAAAAGTGATCACGAAGCGACCTCCTCGTCCTTGGCCGGGGTGCTCTCCGCCGCCGCGCCCAGGTAGGCGCGGACCACCTCGGGGTCGTTCTGCACCTCGCCGGGGGACCCGTCCGCGATGCGCCTGCCGAAGTCCAGGACCGTCACCGCGTCGGCGAGCCGCATGACGATCCCCATGTCGTGCTCGACCAGCAGGATCGAGATGCCGAGGCTCTCCCGCACCGCGACGATCAGCTCGGCCATGTCGCGGCGCTCGCCGCCGTTCATGCCGGCGACCGGCTCGTCCAGCAGCAGCAGCCGGGGCTCCATGCACAGCGCCCGCGCCAGCTCCACGCGCTTCTGCACGCCGTACGGCAGCAGCCCGACAGGCGTGGCCAGCCGTTCGGAGAGCCCGACGAACGCCGCGATCTCGGTCACCCGCTCGCCGTGCGCTGCCGCCTCGCGCCGGGCCGACGGCAGCCGCAGCCCGGCCGAGACGAACCCGGCGCGGGTCAGCCGGTGGCGGCCGAGCATCAGGTTGTCCCGCACCGACAGGCGCGGCGACAGGGCGATGTTCTGGAAGGTGCGCGCCACTCCCAGAGCGGCGATGCGGTGCGGGGCCAGGGAGGTCAGTTCCGCGTCGCCGAACCGCACGCTGCCCGAGGTGGCCCGGTAGACGCCCGACAGGACGTTGAAGCAGGTCGACTTGCCCGCCCCGTTGGGCCCGATCACCGCGTGGACGCTGCCGGGCTCGACGCTGAAACCGACCGCGTCCAGCGCGGTGAGCCCGGCGAAGCGCACGGTCACGTCACGCACGTCGAGCCGGGGAATGGAAGTATCCGTACCGTCCGGTTGGTATGTGTCACTCACGCGGACCACCTCGCCAGTGCCGGGCGGGCGGCCGCGGCCTTTTCCGCGGATCCGGGGACGACCGGGACCGGGTCCTCGACGCCCAGGTAACGGCGGCGCACCTCGTCGCTCGCGGCGAGCTCGGCGGCCGGTCCCGACAGCACCACCTCGCCGACCTCCAGCACGTAGGCGTGCGAGGCCAGGGACAGGGCCATGGCGGCGTTCTGCTCCACCAGGAGCACCGTGGTGCCCCGCGCGTTGATCTCGCGAACGGTGTCGGCGATCCTGGCGGCCATCATCGGAGCGAGACCGAGGGTGGGCTCGTCCAGCAACAGCATCCTCGGCCTGGCCATCAGCGCCCGGCCGATGGCCAGCATCTGCTGCTCGCCGCCGGACAGCAGGCCCGCGCGCTGTCCGGCGCGCTCGGCGAGCACGGGGAAGAGCGCGAGCACGCTCTCCCTCGCCTCGGCCGCCGAGCGCCGGTCGGGCGCGCCGAGGGCCCCGGCCCGCAGGTTCTCCTCCACCGTCATCCGCGCGAAGACCCTGCGCCCCTCGGGCACCTGGACGACGCCCCTCGCCACCACGGCCGAGGTGGCGGCACCGGACAGCCGCGTACCGCCGAACCCGACCTCGCCCGCGGTGATCCCGCCCCGGTGGAACCTGAGGGTGCCCGACACGGCGCGCAGCAGGGTCGACTTCCCCGCGCCGTTGCCGCCGAGCACCGCGACGACCGAACCGCGCGGGACGTCCAGCGAGACACCCCGCAGGGCCAGGACCGGGCCGTAACTCACCGCCAGATCCCTGACGACCAGCCCGGAATCTCCGGGCGGGCGAGGGTCGTGCACGTCCATGTGTGCCTCCTGACAGCCGATGAACGCACCCAACCGAGGCGCTTCACCGGCGTCCAGAGGGCGGGGTGAAGTCGGGGCGGGCGCCCATGCGGGACGGGTACCGGTTGTGCGCGGGCACAACCCCGGATCACGAAACAGAACAGAACCTTGTTCGGCTAGGTGCCTTGCTGTCACGATCCCCAGATGGGGACCCGCCCGGTTACGGACGAAGAAGTACGCAGGATCATGCGCCTGGCCGCCCGCCGGCTGCTGCTGAGGCTTCCCGAGCTCACCGACGAACTCGTCGCCAAGATCCGCGACACCGACGAGGCGTACCGGCGGATGGTCCCCACCGACGACCACTGGCAGAGCGTCTACGAGGCGATGAGGGACGGCATCGGCGCCATCCTGCTGCCCCGCTCCGAACGGTGTGACCTGCCGCAGGCGGAGAAGACCGCCCGGCGCAGGGCCGAGCAGGGACTGCCCATGGACTCCCTGCTGCGCAGCTACCGGCTCTCCGCGCAGGTGATGTGGGACGGCCTCATCGACGTGGTCGCCGAAGAGGAATCAGACAGCCTGCCGGTCCTGCTCCGCAGCGCCACGAAGGTGTGGCACGCCATCGACAGGCAGGCGATCGCCGCCGCCGAGGCCTACCGAAGACGGGAGGCCGAGATGTTCGGCCGCACAGCCGAGAGGGTCCAGGCCCTGCTCGACGCGCTCCTGGAGGACCGGGTCGACGCCGCCCTCGTCCGCAGCGCCGCCGCCGGGCTCGACCTGCCGGAACTGGGCCGGTACGCCGTCGTCATCACCCGGCTGCCCGGCCGCCACGACCACGGGGACGACGCCCCCCGGCCGACCGCCCTGGGCGTGATGCGCCTGCTGTGGCGGATGCGCCCTGATTACGAGGTGTCCGTCGTGCTGCTGCGCGACGCGAACATGGACGACCTGGCCGAGGAGCTCCGCCCGCACATCACCGGGTGCGCGGGCATCAGCCCGGTCGTCGAGGGACTGGCGGAACTGGGCCGCGCCAGGCGGCTCGCCGAGCTGGCCCTGCGGACCTGCGTGGGCGAGGGCCCGGAGATCGCCAGGCTGGAGGACAGGCTGCCCGCCGCGCTGGTGGTCAGCCAGCCCGAGCTCGCCGGTCACCTCAGCGGCGCTGTGCTGCGGCCCATCCTCGCCCTCGACCAGGCCGACCGGGAGGTGCTCCTCGGCACCCTGGAGGCGTGGCTGCGGTGCGAGGGCTCGGCCATGCGCGCCGCGGGGCAGCTGTACTGCCACCGCAACACGGTCTTCAACCGCATCCGCCGCATCGAACAGCTCACCGGCCGGTCGCTCGCGCGCCCGCTCGACATCGTGGAACTCACGCTGGCCCTTGACGCGGTACGGCTGCTGCCCGTTACCTGACAGTCACACACTTTGCCCATTTCAGCGCTTAGCGTGTGGCGCAAAGGGGCAAAGGAATGGGATACCCGCGCCAGGCTGAACCGAGGTGGTGTCAATGCTGATCGGTACGATTCTGCAAGGCAAGGGAGCGGAGGTGGAGACCGTCCGCCCGGACGCGACGGTCGCCGCGCTGCTGGCCGTTCTGGCCGAGAAGAACATCGGTGCCGTGGTGGTGTCCGAGGACGGCTCGTCCATCGCGGGCATCGTCTCCGAGCGCGACGTCGTGCGGCGGCTGCACGACCGCGGCGCCCGCGTGCTGGACGAGCCGGTGTCGTCGATCATGACGACCGAGGTTCGCACCTGCCCGCCGGACGCCGACGTCGACGATCTCCGCCAGACCATGACCACGCATCGCATCCGGCACGTGCCGGTCGTGAGCGCCGGCCGGCTGGCCGGGATCGTGAGCATCGGCGACGTGGTCAAGAGTTCCATCGAGGCGCTGGAGACCGAGAAGGCCCACCTGGTCGACTATCTCCACCGCTGAGCCCGGGCCCGCGAGCCCGGACGGGCCCGAGGTCGTGAGCTCGGACGGGTCCGGGTTCGCGAGTCCGGGTGGGTCCGGGCCCGCGAGTCCGGGCGGGCCCGGGTTCACGGGTCCGGGTGGGTTCGAGGCCGTGAGCACGGATGGGCCCGGCGCGCCGCGCCGGGCCCATCACGTTTCCCCTTATTGCACGGTTATCCTGTCCACCTCGATCGTCAGGCCCTTGACCTGCGGCGTCGACGTGCCCGTGGTCACCGTGCCGACCCCGGGGCTGACGCCCTTGATCTTCATCGTGTAGCTCAGGCTGCCTCCCGGGGCGCCGGGCGTGCTGGACACCCGGAGGTCCTCGGCCGGCGGGCCGCTGATCTGGCCGCCCGCGGTGCCGTCGGCGTTCTCGGCGCCCACGGTCAGGCCGTAGCCCGCCGGAGGATCGCCGGGCAGGTTGTCCGGGTCGTAGGTGTAGGTGATGTCCTCGGTCCCGTTCAGGCCGATCCACTGCTGGAAGACCTTGAGGTCGCTCGTGCCGTAGAGGTTGACCCGCCACTCGATGACGAGCCAGTCGCTCACGCCGTCGGTCAGCGTGCCGGCGTAGACGCCCGGCGTGCCGGTGCCGTCCAGGTCGGTCCAGTAGGGGGCGAGCACGTTGTTCGGGCGCGCGGGGTCGGGCAGGGTCTGCGGCTGCAACGCGATGTCGGCCGAACCGGAGGTCCCCCCGGCGACCGCGTAGCCGTTGGAGACGATGCCGAGCCTGGTGTAGGTGTTGCCCGCGTACTGGAACGGGGGCACGGTGAAGTTGATCGCCTGCTCGTCGCCGATCGGCGTCGGCGCGATGCCGAAGGCGTCGAGCGGCAGGTACGGGGCAGGACCGGTGCCCGGGGCGATGCCCGGCCTGTCCGGCTGCCTGGCGGCGAGGGTGGTCTTCGTCGTCGCGATCTGGGAGCCGACCTTGGTGGCGCCGGTCACCGAGTTCAGGCGCAGCCTGCCGTCGAGCGTGCTGACCGCCGTGACCTCGGCGTTCTCCAGGGTGTCGTTCTGCACGGTGACGGTGCAGGTGGACTCGCCGGTGTCGCGCGGGATGGTGGCCGGTGCGCAGGTCTGGTCCACCGGGATGGCGCCCTCCTTGCGGACGAACGCGACCGGCAGGTGCAGGTTGCGCGAGCCGCCGACCTGCTTGAGGTTCACCTGGCCGAAGTACTGGCCCTCAGGCAGGTCCGGCGCGGTGATCACCACGCTGAGCTTGACGCTCTTGCCCGCCTTCACGCTGAACAGCGGCGGCAGCACCGTGATGTTCGCGCCGCTCACGGTCGTGCCCGTGGCGGTGAAGGTGAGCGTCTTGTTCGTGACGTTGGTGAACGTCCGCTTGGCGGTGATGAGACCCGGCATGATCGGGGCGTTCACCGACGGCAGGTTCAGGTCGATGCGGTTCAGCGGGTCGTCGGCCGAGGCGGTGAAGTTCTCGCCCGTCTCGTCCAGGGTCAGGCCGGGGTCGCCGGCCTTGGTCAGGTCGATGCGCCCGCCGCCGGTGTCGAACGGGTCGGCCGGGGTGACGCGGTCCTGCTTGGTGACCGAGGTCTTGGCCGTCGTCTCCAGCGCGGACTTAACCTGGCCCGGCGTCCAGGCCGGGTTCAGCGCGAACAGCAGGGCCGCGGAGCCCGCGACGTGCGGCGACGACATCGAGGTGCCCGAGATGGCCTGGTAGAGGTTGCCCTGCGGGCCACCGGCCGGACCCTCGAGCAGCGGTGTCTGACCGGCCAGGATGTGCAGGCCGGGGGCGGTGACGTCCGGCTTGAGGAAGTCGCCGCCGGGGCCGCGCGAGGAGAACGTGGTGATCGCGTCGCCCTGCCAGGTGGCCTTGGTGCCCTGGGTGAACGAGGCCGTCGCGCCGGGGTTGGCCGACAGGAACGCCAGCAGGGCGTCCCCCTCCGGCTTGTCGATGTGGACGGAGGGGATCCAGTGGTTGTCCGTCATCACGTCGAGCGGGGTGGCGTTGTACAGGATCATTCCGGCCGCGCCGCCCTGCCGGACGTTGAAGCCCTTCAGGACCCGGTCGGGACCGCGCTCACAGACGACGATCTTCCCGGTGAACAGGCCCGGGGGCGCGGGCGCGGTGCAGAGCGGGTTGGAGTACGGCGGCGCCGAGGCCCGCACCACCGGCAGCGGGGAGGCGATGCCCGGGGTGATGGAGGCACCCTTCACCGTGGCCGTCGCGCCGCCGGAGCCGGACAGCGTGACCGTCGACTGGAAGGTCCTGGTCTGCGTGGAGGCCGCCACCGTGGTCACCCACGGGCTGACGTGGTTGACGGTCGCCGCGCCGGGACCGGCGTTGCCCGCCGAGGCCGAGACGAGCACGCCCGCCGAGTACGCGTCGAGGAAGGCGAGCTCCACCGGGTCGCTGTAGGGGGAGGTGCCGCCGGAGATCGAGAAGTTGATCACGCGGACGCCGTCGAGGATGGCCCGGCCGACCGCCTGGGCGGAGTCGGAGGGATAGCAGCCCGCGACGCCGCAGACCTTGTAGACCGACACGTGCGCCGCCGGGGCGATGCCGTGGATCGGGCCCCGGCTGATGCCGAGCGGGTTCGCGTCGGCCACCGGGCCGCCCGCCGAGGTCGTCGCGGTGTGGGTGCCGTGGCCGTTGGAGTCGCGGGCGCTGTCCGGGAAGGTCTCGCCGCCGACGTTCGCGTTGTAGGTCTCCAGGAACGGGGCGCCGCCGATGACCTTCCGGTTGCAGACGAACGGGTCGGCCGCCGGGGTGAGCGGGTTGTCGCCGAAGTCGCAGACGCGCGGCGTGCCGTCCCTGGTCGCCGGTACGGCGGGCAGCGTGCCGGGGTCGGCGAACTGGGGGTGCTCGGGCCAGGCGCCGGAGTCCAGGATGCCGACGATGACGCCCTTGCCCGACGAGGAGCTGCCGCCCAGCTTGTTGTAGATCGTCGGCGCTCCGATGAACGCGGGGCTGGAGTCGGTCAGCAACTGCTCGGGCTTGTCCTCCTGGACGGCGGCGACACCGGGCAGTTTCAGCAGCGCGGCCGCCTTGTTCGCGGGGACGCGCAGCGCGATGCCGCCGTAGACGGTCCGCAGCTTCTGGCCCGCCTTGGCGTTTGGCACGTTCCTGGCCAGCTCGGCGAGGAAGGTGTTCTCGACGTCCTCGATGTGCCGCTGGTACTTCTGCGCGTCGCCGCTCTTGACGTCAAGAGCCTTTCCGGTCTTCGCCGGGCTCGTCGCGGGAAGTCCGTCGAGACCGCCCTGGTAGGCGGCGAAGGAGTCGTAGTCGAGCTTGACCATCACGTTGACCGTGGCGCCCGAGGTCGACTTCAGCAGCCCCTCGTCACTCCGGGCGAGTTTGCCGGTGGGGGACTTCGCGCCCTGGACCGGCTCACCCCCGGTCAGGGGGGTCGCCGTCCATTTGGCGGACGGCGTGGGGGTGGGGGTGGGATCCGCGCTCGCCGGCGGCGCCATCGCCGCGACGAGCCCGACGCCGGCGGCGAGCACCGCCACGCGTCTGATCCTCGGTGAGTAGGGCTTCCTGGCCAACGAGACCTCCCTGTAGGCACGCGTGAACCGCCACGCCACAGGAAGGGAGGCCACCCGCGGGCCCGGGGCAGGGCATACCGAATAGGCCGTGACCCTCCCCGGTGGGTGACACGCGATCGGCCCCCCGGTAAAGGCGGCCGATCATGACAGGGAGCCTAACTAGAGGGCATTTGTTTGCCTAGATCGTTAAATTGACACAATAATCATGGGAATTGGTCAAATTTGATTGCAGACTGGGCCGATGTTCCGGTCTCCCCGAGGTCGGCGGCGTCGGGACTTCTCCGTACCGGCGCGATGTGAGATCACGGGCGGCTGTGACGGTGGGGCCTGATCGCTGGGGCTCGCCGCGGAGGCGGGGCGGCCGAGAGGGCGGGCTGGCCAGGAGAGCGGGGCGGCCCGCCCCGCGTAAACTGGCCCCACCTGACACGCGGGAGGCTCGGTTGAAGCTCAAGCTTGATCTACACCCCCTCTACAACAAGGGCGGAGAGATCGACAAGGCGCTGCGGGGCATCATCGACGAGGCCATCAGGAAGAAGGCCACCGAGGTCGAGATCATCCCCGGGAAGGGCTCGGGCCAGCTGAAGAAGAAGGTCCTGCGCTTCCTGGAGCAGAAGGAGATCAAGGCCCTCTACCACCGCATCGACAAGGACGCCAAGAACCACGGCCGCCTCTTCGTCTACTTCCGCTACAAGTAGACCGGCGACCGCTCCAGGCCGGGTTTCCCGGCAAGTGTTGAAATCTTTCGAAGACATCCCGAGGCGCCGGTCGTAGTGGGCTCGTGCTCCGGGCGGCGGCGGGAGACCACCGCCGGCCGGTCCGTTCACCCCTTCAGGCCCGAGCGGGAGATGCCCTCGATGACCCAGCGCTGGGCGACGAGATAGAGCACGATCACCGGCAGGCTGGCGATCACCGCCCCGGCCATCAGCAGGTCGTAGCGGATGCTGTTGGCGCTCTGGAAGTTGCCCAGGCCCGACGGCAGGGTCAGGGACTCGGGGCTGAGCAGCACGAAGATCGGCCACAGGAAGTCGTTCCAGTTGGTCAGGAACGACAGCAGGAACAGCGTGACCAGCGCCGGGCGGGCCAGCGGGAGCGCGATGGTGGTGAAGATCTGCCACCGGTTGCAGCCGTCGAGCTCGGCGGCCTCCTCCAGCTCGCCGGGCAGGGTGACGAAGAACTGCCGCAGGAAGAACACGCCGAACGCCCCGGCCGCCGCGGGGACGATCACCGCCGGCAGGCTGTCCACCCAGGCGAGCTCGTTGACGATGAGGAAGTTGGGGATCAGCAGCACCACCGGCGGCACGAACAGCGTCGCCACGACCGTCGCGAAGATCGTGTTCCGGCCGCGGAAGCGGAGCCTGGCGAGCGCGTACGCGGCCGGCGCGGCGGTCACCAGGACCAGGGCCGCGTGGCCGGTGGCGGCGGCGAGGCTGTTGACGAACCAGGTCATGATCGGGCTGTCGGCGCTGCCGAGCAGCTCCCGGTAGGCGTCCAGCGAGGGCGGGTCCGGGATCCACTGCGGCTCGGTGGCCCCGGCCGCCTCGCGGGTCTTGAACGAGGTGGAGAACATGTAGAGCAGCGGGCTCAGGTAGAGCGCCGCGATCACCGCCAGGACGAGGTGCAGCAGGGAGCGCCGCAGCCGCCGGGTGTCGAGGGTCATCGCCCGCTCCTGTCTCTGAAGGCGCCGAAGACCAGGGCGCTGGCCGCCATCAGGAACGCGGCGAGGATGAAGCTCATCGCGGACGCGGTGCCCATGTCGAACTGGCGCAGGCCGGTCTCGGCGATGAGGTAGATCGCCGTCTTCGTCTGGTCGGCGGGGGCGCCGCGGGTGATCAGGTAGGACTGGCCGAACATGTTGGCCGAGGCCAGGATCGTGGCGTTGACCACGAACACCGTGACGGGCCGCAGCCCCGGCAGGGTCACCGCCCGGAACCGGTGCCAGGCGGAGGCGCCGTCGACCATCGCGGCCTCGTGCAGCTCACGCGGGATGTCCTGGAGCCCGGCGAGGAAGATGACCGAGTTCAGGCCGAGCGTCCACCAGACCGTCACGCCCACGAGGGCGACCCAGGCGGGCGGCACGTCGGTGGTCCACTGCACGTTCAGGCCGAGGTAGTGGTTGACCAGGCCGATGTTGCCGTCCAGCAGGAACTGCCAGACGAACCCGACGACCGCCACGCCCAGCACGTACGGCGCGAAGTAGACGGCGCGGTAGACGTTGCGCCCCGCGAAGCGGCCGTTCATCAGCAGCGCGACCAGCAGGGGCAGCACGATGAGCAGCGGCACCGACGCGACGGTGAAGATACCGGTGGCCCGCATGGCCGTCCAGAACCGCGAGCCGTCCACGCTGGCCGGGTCGAACAGCTCGGTGTAGTTGTCCAGCCCGACGAACGGCTTGTCCGGGAGGTTGATGTCCCACTCGTGCAGGCTGGTCCAGAACCCGAAGCCGATCGGCAGCAGCATGAAGACGGCGAACAGCGCGAGGTAGGGGGCCAGGAAGGCGTACGGCGTCCAGGGCCGCATCCTGGGCGTGACCCCGCTGGCGGGGGGCCGGTCCCCGGCGGCGGGGGACCGGCCCTTCTGCTCGGCGAGCAGGCTCACTTCTCGTACTTCCGCTTGTTGGCGGCGAGCAGCTTGTCGGCGGACGCCACGCCCTCCTTCAGCGCGTCGGCCGGGGACGCCTGCTTCAGCACGGCCTTGGCCACCGCGAGCTCCAGCGCCTTGGACTGCACGTCGCCGACGCCGGGCAGCGGCGGCAGGAAGCGGAAGATGTTCACGTCGGAGGCCATCTTGATCTGCGGCAGGTCGGCGATGGCGGGGTCCTGGCGGGCGGAGTTGCGCGCGGGGATCATCCCGGCCTTGGCCCACTCGGTGGACTGGCGGCTGATGTGGTCGATGAAGAACTTGGCCGCCTGGACCTTGTTCGGGTCCTTGCCCGCCTGGGAGGTCATCACGAAGTTGTGCGAGGAGGCCCACGCCGCGGCCGTGCCGCCGATGTTCGGGATCGGGGACATGCCCCACTTCAGCGACCTGGCGTTGGTCTTCAGGTCGTTGATCTGCCAGATGCCGTCCCAGGTGAAGCTGACCTTGTCGTTCTTGAAGGCGGCGTACTGGCTGTCCTGGGCGACCTTGGCCGGGCTGAGGCCCTTGTCGATCTGCTCGACCATCCAGCCCAGGGCCTTGGCGCCCGCCTCGGAGCCCCAGAGCGCGTTCGCGCCGTCCTCGCTGTAGAGCTCGCCGCCGAACTGCCAGAGCAGGCTCATGAACATCAGGTGGGCCGGCCACTTGCTGGGCATCCAGAACGGGTTCTCGATCCCGGCCTCCTTCAGCCTGCCCAGGGCGTCCTCGTAGGAGGCCCTGTCGGCCGGGGCGTCGTCGAGGTCGATCTTCTCCAGGTGGGAGGTGTTCCAGTAGTCGGCCAGGCTGTGCACGTCCAGCGGGACGCTGTAGCGCTTGCCCTCGTAGATCCCGGCGTTCCACACCGCGGGGATGAAGTCGGACTCGCTGAGCTTCAGCGCGCCGACCACGTCGTCCAGCGGGATCAGCGTCTTGCGGGTGGCGAAGGTGCCGATCCAGTCGTTGTGGATGACCGCCACGTCCGGGCCCTTGCCCGCGGTGATGGCCGTCGGCATGGCCGGGTAGAGGTCCTCCCAGCGCCGGGTGACGTTGCGGACCTCGATGCGGCCGGCGTACTCCTTGTTGAACGCCTCCAGCATGGCCCGCATGTGCGGGCCGTCGCCGCCGGTGAAACCGTTCCAGTAGTCCAGGGTCACCTTGGGGCCGGAGTACTCCCCGCCGGAGAAGGTCGGCGCGGCCGAGGCCGGGGAGGAGGCGCCGGCTCCGATCTTGGTGCCGCCGCCGCAGGCGGCCAGCGCGGCGGTGAGACCGGCGGCGCCGGTCAGGCCCATGAACGAGCGGCGGGACAGAGGACTGGTCATGTTCCTACTCCTGGGGGGAATTCTGGGGGGAAAGGGGAGCGAAGCGGACGATGTTCCACGAGACGGGTGAGAGGTTCAGGAAGGCGCGGCGGCCCTCCATACGCGGGCCGTCGCCCGGCCGGGGGACGACACGGTCGGGCGCGTCGGCGGAGTTGACCGCCGACAGGTCGTCGTCGGTGAGCTCCAGGTGCTCCACGGGCCGCAGGCCCTCCGGCAGCGCGAGCTCCAGCGCGCACGGGGCGTTCCGGTCGCGGTTGACCACGAACAGCGTCAGCTCGCCGGTCGCCTCGTCGTGCGTGGCGGTCGCCCAGATCGCGGGCGCCTCCCCGTACTTGGCGGTCGGGATCACCTCGCACTCCGGCTCCACCCGCAGCACCTGGCCGCGGGCGTGCCGCGCGGTCAGCGCGAACGGGTGGAAGATGCTCTGCCGCCACGCCGGGCCGCCCGGCTCGGTCCTGATCGGGGCGATCACGTTGGCCAGCTGCGCCTGGCAGGCGACGCCGACCCGGTCGGTGTTGCGCAGCAGCGTGATGAGCAGGCTGCCGACCACCACCGCGTCGGTCACGTCGTAGGTGTCCTCGATCAGCCGCGGGCGCTCCTGCCAGTCCAGCGACGACTCGCCGGGGAAGCGGCTCTGGTACCAGACGTTCCACTCGTCGAAGGAGAGCCTGATCCGCTTCTGGCTGCGCAACTTCGCGCCCACGTGGTCGGCGGTGGCCGTGATCGAGCGGATCATGTGCTCCATGTCGGCGCCGCTGGCGAGGAAGGAGTCGGCGTCGCCGTCGGAGGGGTCGTAGTAGGCATGCAGCGAGATGTAGTCGACCATCTCGTACGTCGCCTCCAGCACCTCGGCCTCCCAGGCGCCGAACGTCGGCATGCCGCTGTTGGAGCTGCCGCAGGCCACCAGTGACAGGCCGCCGTCGAAGCGCTTGAGGGCCCGCGCGGTCTCGGCGGCGAGCCGGCCGTACTCGGCGGCGGTCTTGTGACCCATCTGCCACGGGCCGTCCAGCTCGTTGCCCAGGCACCACAGCCGCACGTCGTGCGGCTTGTCGACGCCGTGCGAGCGGCGCAGGTCCGACAGGCGCGTGCCGCCGGGGTAGTTGGTGTACTCGACCAGCTCCAGCGCCTCGGCCACCCCTCTGGTGCCGAGGTTGAGCGCCATCATCGGCTCGACCCCGGCCTTGGCGGCCCAGGCCATGAACTCGTTGAGCCCGAAGCCGTTGCCCTCCAGGCTCCGCCAGGCGAGGTCCAGCCGCGCCGGCCGCTCCTCGGCCGGGCCGACGCCGTCCTCCCAGCGGTAGTTGGAGACGAAGTTGCCCCCCGGGTAGCGGACCAGCGTCACCCCGAGCTCGCGGGTCAGCTCCAGCACGTCGGTGCGCAGGCCGTCGGCGTCGGCCAGCGGGTGGCCGGGCTCGAAGACGCCGGTGTAGACGCAGCGGCCCATGTGCTCGACGAAGGAACCGAAGAGCCGGGGCTCCACCGGGCCGATCCGGAAGGCGGGGTCCAGGGTGAGACGGGCGGTGGTCGCCAAGACACGACCTCTCTGTTAACGCGACATTTCGTGGTAGGGGGTTTCTACAACGTTGTTTCAACGTTGTAAACAGTCGCTTCGGAAGTCGATACCGGGGCGTTACGATCGTCGCAATCGGATCTCGTACGCTCCGTGGAGCGCCGGCCGGGCCGGGCCGGGCTGCGGAGAGCGCGGCGCCGGGCGGCGGAGGCCGCGGCGGGAATGGGGGAGCGGGTGGGAGCGAGCCTGCGCGACATCGCACGCCTGGCGGGGGTGTCGGTGAAGACCGTCTCCAACGTCGTCAACGGGTACGCCCACGTGTCGCCCGTGACACGGGCCAAGGTCGAGGAGGCGCTCTCCCAGCTGGAGTACCGGCCCAACCTGTCGGCCAGGAGCCTGCGCCAGGGACGCACCGGCGTGATCGCCCTGGCGCTGCCCGAGCTCGACGCCCCCTACTTCGCCGAGCTGTCCAGGTTCGTCATCGACGCCGCGGCCGAGCTGAGGTGGCTGGTGGTCATCGAGCAGACCGACGGCAGCCTGGAGCGGGAGCGGCGCATCCTCGACGGGGTCCGCGACCACCGGGTGGACGGGGTGATCCTCAGCCCCATCGCCATCGGCGCCGACGAGCTCGCGGCGCGCACCGACGCCACCGCGCTCGTGCTGCTGGGCGAGCGGATCCACGACGGCCCCGCCGACCACGTGGCCATCGACAACGTACGGGCGGCGCGCGACGTCACCGAGCATCTGATCGGGCTCGGCCGCACCCGCGTCGCCGCGCTGGGCGCCGAGGACAACGCCGCCAGCGGCACCGCCCCGCTCCGGCTCGCCGGGTACCGCGAGGCGATGGCCGCCCACGGGCTGCCCGAGACGGTCGCCACGGTCGAGCGCTACCGCAGGGACCAGGGGGCGGCGGCGATGGCCGCGCTGCTGGCGCGCGCCGAGCCGCCCGACGCGGTCTTCTGCTTCAACGACCTGCTGGCGCTGGGCGCTATGCGGACCATTCTCTCCGCCGGCCTGCGGGTGCCCGAGGACGTCGCGCTGGCCGGTCTCGACGACATCGAGGACGGCCGGTTCAGCACTCCGACCCTGACCACGGTCGCCCCCGACAAGGCCCAGCTGGCCCGGACCGCGGTCGACCTGCTCAAGCAGCGGATCGACGGCCCCGCCGACCGCCCCCCGAAGGAGGTGGGCGCGGGCTACCGGCTCATGGTCAGGGAGAGCACCGTCGGGCGTTGACCGGCGCGTTCCCTCCGGGGGACCGGTCGTGATCCGGTGATAAGTCTACATTGTAAAGGCATCGGCCGATTCGCACGATTGTTTGCGGCCGTCCCTCCGCGACGAGAATCGGCGGCCGAAAGGCCCGGACATGTTGATCGGGCGGATTCAACGGCGCGGAACACCGGGGACGACAACGGCCCGTTCCCGCCGTGACACACCGAGAGCTCATACGCGGCCACGATGACGCGTACACCGCCTCCCGCCTGGGCTTTCACCGGCCGGTGAAATCGCGGCTTTACGGGGTGCCGCAGATGATTCACAATTCCTGCGGGGGGTCACACGCCGACGCGGTTCGATAGGGGCATCATGCAACTCGGCAGGCGATCCCTGGTGGCGGTCCTCCTCACCCTCGGATTCCTCTCCCTGGCGTTACTTGTCGCCGCACTGGCGATCGGCCCGGCCGGAGAGACGGCCCTGGCCGCCGCTCCGGCGAGAGGCGCCCCGTACGCGGTCATTCCGGCGGGGGCGGGCGACGACACCACCCCGCCCACGCGTCCCGCGGGGACGCGGCCCTGTCCGGTGCCGGCCGCCTCCACCCCGACCGGCTACGCTTCCATCTGCTGGGACCCCTCGACGGACGACACGGGGGTCGTCGGCTACGACCTGTACCGCCTGGACGCCGGCGGTTTCGTCCTCGCCTCCACCACGACCGGCACGGTCGGCGGCTTCTCGGGCGAGCTGAACCGCTCGTACACGATGTACGTCGTGGCCAGGGACGCGGCGGGGAACGTCAGCCCGCCCTCCACCCTGATCACGGTGTCCGCGACGGTCGGCATGACGCCGACCGCCTCGCCGACCCCGCAGCCGGGTGACCGCGTGCCCCCGTCCACGCCGGCCGGTCTGAGCGAGCCCTGCCTGTGGGACTTCCGGGGCATCGCGTTCTGCTGGCAGCCGTCGAGCGACAACGTGGCGGTGACGGGGTACGACGTCTACCGCGAGACCGCGACGGGTTACGCCAAGGTCGGCACGACCACCTATCCCTCGTACCAGAACTCCGCAGAACCCGGCGTGGTCATCGGGCAGCGCTACACCTACGTCGTGGTCGCCAGGGACGCGGCCGGCAACCTCAGCGCGCCCTCCGGCCCGCTGTCCGTCCTCGCCAGGGAAGGTCTCCCCTCGCCGAGCCCGCTGCCGCCGTCGTGCACGGTGTCGTACCGCGCGACGACGTGGGGTTCGGGCCTGACCGCGAACATCACCGTGCGCAACAACGGCGCGATCGCGTTCGAGGACTGGACGCTGACGGTCGACTACCCGACGCCGGGCGTGCGCCTCGTCTCGGGCTGGTCGGCGGACTGGAGCCAGGCCGGTTCACGGCTCGTCGGCACGAGCAAGCACTGGAACAGGGTCATCTCCCCCGGCTCGACGGTGCAGGTCGGGTTCGTCGCCTCGTCCGGCGGCCCCCCGCCCGCCCCCGCGAGCTTCAACCTCAACGGAAGGGACTGCGCCGTCGGCTGATCGCGTCCCGTAACCGTGGTCCGGGCGGCGCCGGCGCGGCGCCGCCGGGGCCGCAGGGACGGGCTCGGCCGAGACCGGCCGCTCACCCTGGTCGTCGCGCACGACGACCCGTCTCATCGGGCCTGTTCCCTGACGGCGTCGTGGACCGCGGCCAGGAGGTCGGCGGCCCTGCCGTCGGGCACGCCCTCCTGGATGTGGTTCATGACGTAGCCGAAGGCGAGGCCGGTCGCCGGGTCGGCGAAACCGAGCGATCCGCCGTAGCCGGGAAACCCGAAGGCGGTCGGGCTGTACCAGAAGGCGTCGGGGGTCGGCAGGC
Source organism: Streptosporangium sp. NPDC023825 (assembly GCF_040639575.1). Taxonomy (NCBI): domain Bacteria; kingdom Bacillati; phylum Actinomycetota; class Actinomycetes; order Streptosporangiales; family Streptosporangiaceae; genus Streptosporangium; species Streptosporangium sp. NPDC023825. Next base: position 118,755 of record NZ_JBFAAE010000004.1, read on the forward strand.
CGAAACCGGTGCCGATCCGGACCGGCACCCGCAGGACGCGGTCGACGCCGCCGGCCTGTTCCGCGGTCGCCGCCGCCAGGGTGCCGGGCGTGAGAATGCGGTGCCCGTCGACCTCGCCGATGAGCGCGGCGTAGAAACGGGCCAGCGCGCGGGCCGTGCAGATGCCGTTGCTGGAGGGCATCTCGGCGACCTGCTCGGCGGGGTCGTCGTGGTTCGGCATCGGCGTGATGACGCCCGTCGACCGCCTGGTCAGCGAGGTGGGGTCGGCGTAGGCCCGCATCACCTCGCGCGTGGGCTCGGGGAGGGAGTCCAGGTCGATCCGGGCGAACGCGTCCAGGTCGATCGGGGCGGCGACGATCCGGCTGACCCGGTGCAACTCGGTTTCCGGCAGTCCGATCCACAGGTCCAGGCCGAGCGGCGCGGCGATCTCCTCGGCGAGGAACGTGCCGAGGCTGCGGCCGGTCACCCGGCGGACGACCTCCCCGACCAGCCAGCCGTAGGTGTGCGCGTGGTAGCCGTGCGCGGTGCCCGGCTCCCAGAGGGGGCGCTGGGCGGCCAGGGCGGTCACCATCGGCTCCCAGGCGATCGCCTCCGCAGGGGTGATCGGGTGGTCGATCGCGGGCAGCCCGGCCTGGTGGGTGAGCAGCCAGCGGACCGGGATGCGCTCCTTGCCGTTCGCCGCGAACTCCGGCCAGTAGTCGGCGACGGGGGCGTCGAGGTCCAGCTCGCCCCGCTGGGCCAGCAGGTGCGCGCAGGCGGCGGTGACGCCCTTGGTGGTGGAGAACACGACCTGCAGCGTGTCGCGCTCCCAGCGGCGACCGGTCGCGGGGTCGGCGATCCCGCCCCACAGGTCGACGACCTTCCGGCCGTGCAGGTAGACGCCGACCGCGGCGCCCACCTCCTGCCCGCCGGCCAGGTTGGCCGCGAACGCCTCGCGTACTCCTTCGAACCCTGGCGCGGTGTTCCCGCCGATTTCGGGCATGCGTCATCGCCTTCCGTTTGGGGTGTGTCGCCGGAGGTGCTAGCCGCGCCATTTCTCGATGAGCCAGGCGCAGATCTCCGGCTCGGTCATCTCGGGGAACTCCTCGGCGAACGTGACGAGTGCGCGCACCGCCTCGTCCCGGTCCAGGCCGCGCGCCGCCGCCGCTCTCAGATACTCCTGGCGTGCGGCGGAAGGACGGCCTCCGCCCGCGCCGCGGCCCGGCAGGCCGTCGCGCCACCGCGCGATCTCCTCCAGCCGGTCGGCCCTCCAGCCGGGGGCTCCGTCGACCTCGACGTCGGGTTCGGGGAAGGGGTGACGCGAATCGCGCGGATGGCGGGAGCGCCACTTGTGCACCGCGTGCCGGCTCACCCCCAGCGCCTCGCCGACGCCGAGAACGCCGAGGAAGTGCTCGGTCATGGCGCACCAACTTGTCTGTCCGGCCTCCTCCGTGGGTCCCATTACTACCACGCCCGAGGCGAGGCCCCGTGTCCACAGGACACGTCTAACCTAGTCTCTGACAGAGACGATATTAGGGCGGACGTTTCAACATCGTCAACAGGAGAGACGACGTCATCTTGGGGGGTGGAACTTTATGAGCGCTTTATCCGTCATTCGAGGAAAGCGGGGGCATCACCAGGGGTGGGGCGGGGGTAGCGATAGGGGCGACACGATCGCTCGCCGGGGGCGGGTGTGAGATGCGTGTGGAGCAAGACTGTCTCGTCGTCGACGTGCCGGGGCGCCATCCGATCCGGTTGCCGCTCACCGGTGAGGAACGCGCGGCCCGCCTGGTCATGTACCGCCTTCCCCGCGAGAACGGGGTCGTCTACGGGGTCGCGGTCCTGGACGCGCGGGGAAGGGGCATGCTCGACTCCCCGGGGGCCAGGCCCCGTCATCTGGTGGAGGCGTTCGCCGTGCACGCCGGGCTGTTCTTCGAGTACCGGCACCATGTCGCGGAGCGGGCGGGGCACGCCGACATCGAGACCCGGGCGCGGGGGTGGCGCAACACGGCGGACGTGGGGCTGCCGGTGCGCGGTGACCACTCTCCCCACGAGGTGGCGCTCCGGCTCCGGCCGTACGACGAGGTGTCCGGCGAGCTCCGGCCGTGCGAGGGGGCGCTGGAGGGCACGCCCTGCCCGGCGACCACGCTCAGCTGGGACGGCCGGACGCTGGTCGCGGCGGATCCGGTGGCGGGGCGTTCGCTGCGGCTCGTGCCCGCCTCCCTGTACCACTACCGGTACAGGCGTCGGGTGCTCGTCCCCGGCAAGGAGGAGACGCGCTCCCTCACCGGGCTCGCCCTGCTCGACGCCGACGGGCTGGTGCTCGCCGACCTTCCCGGCGAGTGGCCGGCTCATGAGGTGGCCGCCTTCGCGGCCGGGCGGAGACTTCCCGTGCACGACGCTCTGGTGGAGCCGTCGAGGGTGGTGCGCACCGCGCTGGGCAGGAGGGCTCCCGGCTGGGCGCGCCTCACCGGGCTGGAGGTCCCCCGGATGTCCAGGGCCAAGAAGGTCGTCGCGGTCTGCGCCGGGGCGGCGGGGTTGCTCGCGATGGCCTATGTCGTCACGGCGGGCGGCTGGTTCGCCTGGCGGGGGTTGTCCGCGCTGGGCAGGATGCTGCTGGACCTGCTGGACGCCAAGTGGCTGGCGGTCTTCTTCGCCCCCCTGCTCGTCGTTCTGCAGCCCGTGCGGCAGGCGTGGCACACCTGGCGCATCCGGCGCGGCACCGCGCTCGGGCCGCCCGGGGGGCCCTACCTCTCCGTCACACGTGGGGGGACGCTGCGCGTCCGGTTCGGCGCGCGGATGGTTCCCGACGACCTGGCGATCGGGCCCGACCTGGGCCGCGCGGCCGGTCTGGTGGCCTACCGCCACGAGAGGCTGGCCGGGCTCTTCGTGGTGGACGGCGAGGGCAGGCCCGTCCGCCACCTGCCCGGCCCCTGGCCGCTGGAGGACGCGCACCGCTTCGCCGTGCGGCACGGACTCGGCTTCGAGGCCCGGACGCTGGGCCGCGAGGAGTATCTCGAGCTCACCGCCCGAGCTCACGACGCCGTACCCTGACCAGTCCGCCCGGGGGCGGCCGCGGGGCGGTGATGGGGGAGACGACGATGCCGGATGCCTCTGAGCGGTGATGATTCCACAAGACGGATCGACGCCAGGTGGGCTCGTACGGCACCATTATGTGACGCATGACGGCAATGTCCTCTCTGGCGATCGGCGAAGCCTCCGGCAGCTCGCGGATCGCGGCGGGGTTCTGCCCGGGTGGAGGCCCGATCCTCTCGTGAACGACCTCTCCATAGATCGCGCCGCTCCCACCCGCATACTTCTCACCTCCCTGAAAGGCCCCCTATGAGCGACCTCAACGCACTCCTCGCCCAGCGCGCCGAGCTGGACCGCCAGATCGAGGAACTCCAGTCCGGAGACCTGAAGGAGCGCGAGAACACGCTCGGCGACATCCTCGCGGCCGTCGCCGAGTGGGCCACCGTCCGCGGTCACGAGGCGCTCAGGAGGGAACTCAAGAACTGGGAGTACGTCACCTTCGCCGGTATCGAGGTCGGCGTGGGTCACGACGGCGGTGAGCGCTGGGGACTGCCGCAGAGCTCGGTCAGCGTGATGGACTCCGTCAGCGGGACCGACGCGGAGTTCGGCACCACGCCCCCTCCGGTCCAGGCCGTCCTCGGCCTGCTGGAGGGCCTGCTGGCCACGCGCTAGCCCCGTCCCGCGCGTCCGCCGGAACCAGGACGGTCTCCACCTGGCCACGCGCTAGCCCCGTCCCGCGCGTCCGCCGGAACCAGGACGGTCTCCACCTGGCCACGCGCTAGCCCCGTCCCGCGCGTCCGCCGGAAC